>CALYOL010000009.1 GCA_945231345.1 uncultured Porphyromonadaceae bacterium | reverse complement strand
GATACAAGTGTGGCAGACGTGTTAGGTCTGCCACTGTTCAAAATGCTGATGACTTCAGTTGTAGTCCAATTTTTTCGCTAAGCCCGAAAAGCAAGTTCATGTTGTGGACTGCGGTGCCTGACGCGCCTTTAACGAGATTGTCGATTACTGATGTTATTAGCAGTTTGCCATCGATTTTCTCAAGATGCAGGAGGCATTTATTTGTGTTCACGACATCTTTCAGGTCTACTGGTGTGTCTGAAACGAAGGTGAAGCTATGGTCGGAATAATATTCGTCGTACAGGTGGCGGATTTCCTCAATGCTTCGGTCACAGTCGATGTATATAGCGGCTAAAATACCGCGAGAAAAACATCCTCTCATCGGCACGAACAATATGTCGGAGTCAAAATTGCTTTGAAGTCCTATCAGTGTCTGTCGGATTTCGTCAAGGTGCTGGTGACGGAACGGCTTGTAGATAGACACGTTGTCGTTACGCCAAGAGAAGTGTGTTGTAGCAGATGGTTTTACTCCCGCTCCTGTGCTACCTGTTATAGCCGTGATATGTATATCAGAGTTTAGCAACAGGTTTTTCGCCAGCGGAAGCAGTGCGAGCTGTATAGCAGTTGCGAAACAACCGGGATTTGCCACATGTATTGCGCCACGGACCATTTTTTTGCGGTTCAGCTCCGGCAGACCATAAACAAAGTCGTGTTTTCCGTCTTCGAGGCGAAAGTCGTTTGACAAGTCTATGATTTTGAGGTCTTTTGGCATTTCATCGCCATGTTCTGCCATAAATCCGCGAGACTCGCCATGAGGAGTGCAGAAAAACAGCATGTTTATGTCGTCAAAGTCATATTTGTCTGTAAATATGAGGTCTGTCTCGCCAAATAGTCCTTTATGTACTTCTACTACCGGCTTTCCGGCATTGCTCGACGAATGTACCCAACGGAGTTCCACGTCGGGGTGGTCTATCAGCAGTCGAATTAGTTCACCTGCTGTATATCCTGCGCCGCCTATTATTCCTACTTTTATCATTATAAATCAGATTTATCATTGCGTTTAAGTACGCTGTGGTAAATTTTCATCTGGTTGCCAAGGATGGTTGTAAATCCCTTGATATCATCGGCAGTCCATGCGCGACTCAGCTCACCGTATTCGCCAAAATCGGTTTTCATGAGGTCGAAGTCGCTTTCTACTCCTACTAAAACGTAGCGGTAAGGCATAAGGTTCACTATTACTCGTCCTGTGACATTACGCTGTGATTTTTCGAGGTAAGCCTCTATGTCGCGCATCACAGGCTCAAGGTATTGTGCTTCGTGTAAGAACATTCCATACCAAGTGCCGAGCTGGTCTTTCCAATACTGCTGCCACTTTGTGAGAGTGTGCTTTTCCAGCATTTTATGCGCTGCAATGATTAGCAGTGGTGCGCCAGCCTCAAAGCCTACGCGCCCCTTGATGCCGATAATGGTGTCGCCGATGTGCATATCGCGTCCTAATGCGTATGGAGCAACGATAGCCTCAAGTGCCTGAATTGCAGCAACCTTGTCGACATATTTTACACCATTTACGGCAGAGATTTCACCTTGCTCGAAGTCGATAGTGATTTGGCAGTCTTCAGTTGCCGTCATCTGAGTTGGGTAAGCCTCTTCAGGGAGAGTCTGATTGCTCTTCAGTGTTTCCTTTCCACCTACGCTTGTGCCCCACAAGCCTTTATTGATAGAATACTCGAGTTTTGTAAAGTCAGCCTCATAGCCATGCTTTTTCAGGTATTCAATCTCATAGTCGCGAGTAAGGTTCATGTCTCGTGTCGGGGTGATGATTTCAATTTCCGGAGCGAGGATTTGGAAAGTGAGGTCAAAGCGTATCTGGTCATTACCTGCGCTTGTGCTACCGTGAGCTACGCAGTGTGCGCCGATTTTCTTAGCATATTCAATTATTGCGATAGCCTGGAATATACGTTCTGAGCTTACAGAAATGGGATAAGTGCCGTTACGGAGGACATTTCCAAACACCATATACTTGATGCTGCGAGCATAGTATTCCTGTGTGATGTCAAGTGTAGCGTGGCTAACTGCGCCGAGGGCAAGAGCACGCTCCTCAATTTTTTTCAGTTCTTCGGCAGAAAATCCGCCGGTGTTAGCGATTGCGGTATATACCTCATATCCACAGTCTTCGCTCAGGTATTTTACGGCAAAAGAGGTGTCAAGACCTCCACTGAATGCCAATACAACTTTTTTCTTTTCCATTAAATGTTAATTTGCGCTTCCGCTATTATGAATTAAAATAATCTATACAAAAAACACTGCTTTCAGTCATGCTAATTGATAACCTTGTTGTGGTAAGGCTCATTAGGGTCGTAAAGCAGTCCAGTGCAAAGGCACTTATGTCCGCCATTTCGCTGGAGGATGTCGTAATTTACACAACTTTCACATCCACGCCAGAAGGCTTCATCTGTCGTCAGTTCATCAAAAGTCACCGGGCGGTAACCGAGTTCAAAATTTATCTTCATCACTGCTGCTCCAGTTGTCAGAGAGAATATCTTGGCATTAGGGAACATCTCGCGTGACAGCCTGAAAATACGTTCTTTTATTCGTCGTGACAATCCAATCCCACGATACTTATTAGCGACTATAAGGCCGGAATTTGCAACAAACTCTTTGTTGCTCCAGCACTCAATGTAACTGAATCCTGCAAACTCACCATCGCACAGGGCAACAACCGCCTTGTGTTCCAGCATTTTCTGTCGCACGTATTCCGGAGAACGCTTTGCAATACCAGTCCCGCGCACCTTCGCAGCCGCGGTGATGGTTTCCAAAATTTCGTCCACGTATTTTATGTGCTCCTCGCCGGCAACGACAATTTCTATGTTTGAACAGTCGGACATATTACAATATTACTTTTATTTAACTAATCCTTTTTATAGGTTGATAAACAATATGTTATTTCTTAGCATCTCCAATCCATTCCTCTCCAAGACCTTCAATAACATGGTCAGGAAGAATGGAGCAGAGCAATTCAATAATTTGCTCATGCTTCAGAGAATCGTCCACCACCATCAATACGGTATCTGCGCCAGGCACAGTACCCAAGATGTGGGGAGACTGTAGAGTGTCAATATCGTAAGCAAGTCCGCTGGCGTATCCGTTTCGCGTCTTGATTACCACGATATTGTTAGAGATTGCACATGAGAGAACAGCATTGCTGAACTTTTCCCTCTGGCTTGCCATTAATACCGGGACATCGCTAAGTCCTTTGACTTCAGACAATTGTTCCGGTTCAAGAATTACGTAGCGGTAAAGACCTTTTCCATCCGTTGTCTTACTTGCTCTCACTTTTTTCAGGTCACGCGATAGCGTGGCTTGAGTTACGTGTATACCTTTTTCTTGCAGGTGTTTCAATACATCTTCTTGACTCCGAATGACGTGCTTATTCAGAATCTCTGTGATGACGGCTATACGAGACTTGCGGTTTTTCATAAGATGCGCAATTGGGGGATTTAATGTGTTTATAATCTTGTTACTTTATCACTAATTTTAATTTTATTATTGAAATTTAATGCAAAATTAATACTTATTCTTCAATTATCGGTTATATTTCTGTATTTTTTTCTAAAAAAAGAGAAATATGCACCATTTTATCTGCTTTTTCGGCAAAAAATACAAAAAAAAGCCGGCTTGAAAGAGCCGACTTCCGTGTTGTCTTACCTGGATTCGAACCAAGACAGGCAGAACCAAAAACTGCAGTGCTACCATTACACCATAAGACAATCCTCAGTGCCCAAGAAACGGAGCCGTTTCCTAAAGCGCTGCAAAGTTACAAACTTTTTTCCTATTCTACCAAATTTTTTCTCATAAATTTTTCATTTTAAGCGTGATTTTCAAAAATAACCAAAATTTTTCGTACCTTTGCACACTGATAACAGCCGAGGCAAGTGCCTTAGCATATAAAAATGGATATAACATGCTCAAAATAAAACGTCTATACAAATTTATGCTGCAGAGCTACCTGCCTCTGTTCGTTATGACGTTTTTTATTTGTCTGTTTATAGTATTGATGCAGTTTCTATGGAGGTATATAGATGACCTCGTAGGTAAAGGGCTTGAAATCAGCGTCATAGGCGAGCTATTCTTTTACGCTGCACTCACCATGGTGCCAATGGCTCTGCCACTCGCCATCCTCCTTGCATCACTGATGACATTTGGAAATCTTGGCGAGAGATTTGAGCTAACCGCCATGAAAGCAGCGGGAATCTCGCTAATGCGAGTGATGAAGCCGCTTATAGCATTCATCGTATTGATAGCCATCGGTGCATTTTTCTTCCAAAATAACGTAATGCCTATCGCGCAGTCTAAGATGTATACGCTTCTGCTGTCTATGAGGCAGAAATCGCCGGAACTCGAAATCCCTGAGGGCGTTTTCTACGACCAAGTCACCGGTTACAACATTTTCGTAGAGCGCAAAAACCGAGAGACCGGTATGCTATACAATATGATGATTTACGACGTATCACACGGCGGCGACACGGATAAGCTGCGCATTATTCTCGCAGACTCAGGGCGTATGAGCGTCACGGAAGATAAGACGCACCTTTTCCTCCGACTTTTCAGCGGCGAACAGTTTGAAAATCTACGAGACCAAGGCGCACGACGTACTGCCAACGTGCCTTACCGCCGAGAGTCATTCTCGCTCAAGGAAATTCTCATTGCATTCGACAATAATTTCAACCGTATGGATGAAAGCGGAATGAGAAACCAATACGTAGGGAAAAACATTTCAGAACTTAAGCAGACAATCGACTCAGTAACAGCACACGTTGATAGCATTGGTTTCCGTTACGGCGAAGACCTACGAGACTACCCATATTTCTCTCTCCCGCGATACACCACGCAGGTCATTGATGGAAAGCCGGAGCGAGTTTTACGCAAGGAAGTATCGCTCAAGAAGCCCGTCCCGGTGGATTCTCTGATGCAAGTTTGCTCTCCCGCGACACAAAAATCTATCCTTGTACAGGCTCTGGCAAAGGCACGAAGGCAAAAACAGGAATTTGAATACCGAAGCTATGTAGTCACAGACGACTACAAGACAATACGCAGGCACGGAATAGAAATGCACCGCAAATTCACGCTATCCATTGCCTGTCTGATATTCTTCTTTATCGGAGCTCCGCTCGGTGCCATCATCAAAAAAGGTGGGCTCGGTATGCCTCTCGTCATCTCCGTGATACTGTTTATTATTTACTACATAATAGACAACACCGGCTACAAAATGGCTCGTGACGGTCGCTGGGAAGTTTGGGAAGGAATGTGGCTCAGCACGGCAGTGTTGTTCCCTCTCGGCTTTTTCCTCACGAAACAGGCAATAAACGACTCGGAAGTATTCAACTTCGAGG
This sequence comes from uncultured Porphyromonadaceae bacterium, assembly GCA_945231345.1. Lineage (GTDB taxonomy): Bacteria > Bacteroidota > Bacteroidia > Bacteroidales > Muribaculaceae > CAJUPY01. The sequence goes on along the minus strand of CALYOL010000009.1, from coordinate 17,548 downwards.
GTCTCGGCTCTCGCCTCCGCCGTGCGTTTGGCATCAACGAGGTCAGACACGTAGAGATGAAGGAAATCGTGATGGATGACATTGTCACAGACGATGCAATCTCTCGCCTGCACTCGCTTACCGACGCTTGCAAAGACTATATTGCTAAAAACAAGCCTCGGCAAGGCTGGTTTGCTTTCTGGCTTAACGGATATGACCGCGCGGCACTCGAATCCCTCGCAGACCTCGTTGACGATACTGTAGAGTATTTCGCGAATTCTAAAGACAAACTTGTAATAAACAAGCTTTCAGACTATCCTATACTCAAAAATATATGGATTTATAATCCTACTTCAGACCGACGCTTCGCTATCGCAGCACTTGTCCTGTTCCCAATCAGCCTTCCAATATGGCTAATTGGCGGAAAATATCGCACAGAACTGATAGATGAGCTTAACAAGATAGTGAAACTGAACAGTCAGATTGAAGAAATGTTAACCAAATCCAAGAACTAAAAAAGATACGCAACGATATGGAAAAAATTCGTCTTGACTCTATAGAAGACGCTATTCGCGACTTCAAAGATGGTAAAATGGTAATAGTTGTAGATGATGAAAACCGAGAAAATGAGGGAGACATCATTGTAGCGGCTGAAAAAATCACTCCCGAGCAGGTGAACTTTATGCTAAAAAACGCGCGTGGAGTACTTTGCGCGCCAATTACCATTTCGCGCAGCGAGCAACTCGGACTAAACCCGCAAGTGAGTGTGAACACATCAGTTCTCGGTACTCCCTTCACGGTCACCGTAGACAAACTTGAGGGGTGCTCCACCGGAGTTTCTTCTCACGACCGTTGCGAAACAATCCGTGCCCTCGCAGACCCCAATTCAACTCCTGACACATTCGGTCGCCCGGGGCATATAAATCCTTTATACGCACAAGACGCAGGTGTTCTCCGACGCGCCGGACATACAGAGGCTGCGGTGGACCTCGCTCGCCTCGCAGGGCTTCAGCCTGCCGCCGCACTTATGGAAATAATGAGCGACGATGGCTCTATGGCACGATTGCCTGAACTCCGCAAGCGTGCCGACGAATGGGGGATGAAGCTGGTATGTATTCAAGACCTTATTTCATACCGACTTCGCACAGAGTCTATGATAGAGCAGGGGGAAGAAGTGGATATGCCCACAGAATACGGTCATTTCCGCCTTATTCCTTTCAGACAGATAAACAACGGACTCGAGCACATCGCCATCATAAAAGGCAACATCTCAGATGGTGAGCCAGTCCTTGTTCGCGTCCACTCATCTTGCGCAACAGGCGACATTTTCGGCAGCAAACGTTGCGACTGCGGAGAGCAGCTCCACAAAGCCATGCAAATGATTGAGGCAGAAGGACGCGGACTTGTCCTTTACCTCAGCCAGGAGGGGCGCGGGATAGGACTGATGGAAAAAATCCGCGCTTACAAGCTCCAAGAGCAGGGAATGGACACCGTAGATGCAAACATTCATCTCGGACACAAAGCCGATGAGCGTGACTATGGCATCGGAGCGCAAATCCTCCGCGCACTCGGGGTGGAAAAAATGCGCCTCATGACCAACAACCCTGTAAAGCGCATAGGACTTGAAGCCTATGGAATACAAATTGTAGAAAATGTTCACATCGAGGTTGCACCCAACCAATATAACGCATTCTATATGCATACAAAAAAAGAACGGATGGGGCATGACCTGGATAACGCATAACTAAGAGCTCACTTTCCACGTTTACCATACAAACGCAATGTATTCCATCAGGTAATTGCTTGGTGGAAATGATGGATTTTATATTCCCCGGTCGCGATAATAAGGGGATTGTGCTTCTTCGGCACGGCTTTCATCGTCGGGCGGGAGGGCGGAGTACGGTTGATTGGGGTAATAGTAGTTTTGTGTGGTGAAGTATGGGAGTATTGGTCTGATGAATGGGCTTGTTTCTTTTTTGTATGTGCGCGTGCCTTGCGATGTCGCGACTTCGTAGTGGTCGTAAGTGAGAATAGTGAGGCGGTGTTTTGCGCGGGAGAGAGCGACGTAAAGTTTTCGTGCGTCTTCGAGGCGGTCTTCTTCTTTTTCGGATTTGAAATGTGGATATGTTCCGTCTACGACACCGAAGACGAAGACGTTGTCAAATTCGAGTCCTTTTGCTTTGTGTACTGTTGAAATAAACAGGTTTTCGGAGATTATATCTGTGTCGCAGAGGTCTGATTCCCGATAAGTGTTGAGGTCGGAGTTTAAAGCGGTGTTTTGCTCGAAAAGTGAGGAGCATTGGCTGATGTCGGGACATTCGTCACACTTTTGTGTGATGAATGATATGATGTAATCGTATTTCTTAGATAACAATTCGCTGCCATAATGTTTTGTAAACCAATCTTTTATGTTGATAAATTCGGCTGCCAGGGGGTATGGTTTGCCACGATGGTGTAGGTTTTGCAAAGCGTCGATGTAGAGTTTGCCGTAAAGGTCTCTGAATATTTTGCGGAATCCGGCGGTGCGGTTTAGCATTTGGCTGTGTTTTGTCTGGAAGTCTTTTGTTAAAATCAATGCCAGGAGGTAGTCTGCGAGCGATTTCGTGGCGATGATGTCGTCGTCGGCGAGGTGAGAGTTTTCACCTTCGAGGTGTAGTTCTTCGAGGAGGCTTTTGAGTTTGTAGTTACGCTTGTCGGGGAGCAGAAGTCGCGCGAGTTTCAGAGTGTCGTAGTATTCGGGGTGTAAATTTTGAATAGGTTCAACATTGCAGTATCGTCGGAGGTTGAAGTCGAGGATGTTGTAGTCAAATTCGATGTTGTGCCCAATGATAACGCAGTTTTCTGCAAATTTGAGGAAGTTTGTAAGTCCTTCGTCGTGAGATTTCAGGTCTGCTGCGGCGTATTCGGCAATGAGGGGGTTTGGGATGTCTCCGAGCATTGGCGGGATTTGGCGGTCTGTAGCCATAATGACGTTGAACGTGTCGATAACTTTGCCGTCTTTTATTTTGATTGCTGCGAGCTGAACGATGTCGTCTTCGTAGATGTCGAGTCCGGTAGTTTCGGTATCGAAGATGACGGTTGTGCAGTTTCGGTATGTTTTCATGAAGTCTATGACGTATGAAGAGTCTTCGCGGAGGATGAAGTCGGAAGGTGTGATGGCCGCATCTTTGAGGAGGAGTGCGGATTTTCGGGCAGATGTAAGAGTTTTGGCGGCGCGAGTGGTCTTGAAAATTTTAGCCCAAGCCATGAAATTTGTGTCGCAGGCGATGACGTTGAGGTGGTTTATGGCTAATTGCACTTCATCGGTAGAGAAATAGTCTGTTCCGGAGATTTTGAAGTGGGGGATGTGTTCGCAGAGTGTTGAGAAATCGTCGGCGTCGCGGTTTGTTGGGACTATGATTGCTGTTTTCCCCGTTTTTATTGTTTCGGGGATTATTCGCACTGTTGCAGCCATTGATGATATGTTGCTGTAAGAGTGCGCGAGGATTAGGTCACCGAGTTGGGCGGTTTCGTTTCCTGATGGCTGCGGGAGGACGTTCCCGGGGACGCCGAGTGTGTTTATGGCGTAGGTGTTGTAAACGTCGAGGAGGTAACGCGGTGAGCGGTAGTTTCGCTGAAGCGTGTGAATGTTTTGTCCGCAGCGAGAGCGGAGAGTCTGCAGTGTAGAAGGCTTAGCGCCGATGAAAGAGAAAATTGACTGTTGTTCGTCTCCGAGGTAAATTGTGCAGCAGTCGTTGTCTGAGAGGAGGTCGATAATAGCGAGCTGTAGAGGGTTTAGGTCTTGAACTTCATCGATTTGTATCCATTTGTAACGGTGGTGCTCAGTGCTGTTGTAGAGGTGGTCGTAAGCGATGATTAGGATGTCGTCGAAGTCGATAAGGTCGTGTTCGGTTTTGTATTGGTCGAATTTTTTAGCGTAGAGCATCTGGTCGAGGAGGTCGGTGTAAGCGAAAGAATGTCCTTTTAGTAGCCTGTCGATGTCTTCGCGGGAGTGGATGCAGTCGTAGATGCGGAGGATGTTTTGGCGGGAGAAATCGAGGTCGAGAGTGTTGCAAAGGGCACGGAGCGCGAAAATGTTAACGGCGTCGGGGTCTAATAGGAGGTTTTTGTCTACGCAGTTTCTGTATTGCTTCATGAGGTGCTGAAGCCGGATGTATCCGTAGTAAGTAGATGATTGTTCGTATGTGAGGATGTCTTTATTTTCGGCTTTGTCTCTCAGCTCGAGGATTATAGACATAGCGTCTTCGTCGTCGATGATGCTTGTGGTCTGTGGCACGATTCCGTTGTCGAAGAGGAGGCGAGAGCAGAAGCGGTGAACGTTGCCGATGTAAATGTCTTCAGTGTTTTGTGAAGCGACGCGTGTACGCATGTTTCTTGCAGCCCGGTTGGTGAAAGTTAGGCAAAGCATGTCTTTCGGGTCCACGCCGTTTTGCAGAGCTTTTTTTACACGTTCAGCGAGGATAGCGGTTTTGCCACAACCTGGTGCTGCGAGGACGAGGTGTAGTCCGTCAGAGATGTTTATTACTTGTTGCTGGTAATTGTCGAATTGTATGTTGTTTTCGGGCATAATGTGCGATATGTTAGGTTAGAGGAGCAAATTTATTGAATATTCTGAAGATGTGCAAGGGAGATAGAGGGAAAATAGGGGAGGTTGGTATGATAAAGTAAGTTAAAAGATATGTAATAAGGTTAAATTTGTGTATTGATGCGGTTTTTGGAGTGGTAAAGAGGGGTAGGGTGTTATGTGTGAGAAAAATGGGGTAAAAATAGTTGTAAAAAAGTTTGCGAAATATTTGGAAATTAGAGAAATAAGTTGTAAATTTGCAAAGTTTTTCAGACTATGTAAGCACTCCTATGGACCTAAAGAATTGAGCTTTAGGGAGATAGGTGGTGTTTAATATGTGTGTGAAGCAATAAGTAAGTAAAAACATAAAAAGTATTAAAAAACAAAGTAATTAACAAGAACTAAGATGCCTACTATTCAGCAATTAGTAAGAAAAGGACGCGTTACTCTTGAGTACAAGAGTAAATCTCCTGCACTTGATTCATGTCCACAGCGCCGCGGCGTGTGTGTACGTGTTTACACCTGTACTCCAAAGAAGCCTAACTCAGCGATGCGTAAGGTAGCTCGTGTCAGATTGACAAATGGTAAAGAGGTAAACTCATACATACCGGGCGAAGGTCATAACCTGCAGGAACACTCAATTGTACTTGTGCGCGGTGGTCGTGTAAAGGACCTTCCGGGTGTACGTTACCACATTGTACGTGGAACTCTTGATACATCAGGTGTAAAGGACCGTACACAGCGTCGTAGCAAATACGGAGCAAAACGTCCAAAAGCCGGTGCGGCTAAGAAGTAATCGCCATATAATTGACGGTGAAGTAACTAAAAAGCACCACGAGAAATAATTAACAGTTTTAAATCTCGTTTTTGATAGTCAGATGCTGACAACGGTTGAGTAAACGGAGCGAGAGAACTCCGTTGAAGAAGACACCAGCCAAGCCTACAAAAACAAAAAACAAGTAAAGAACTCAAATGAGAAAAGCAAAACCAAAAAAACGTCTCGTATTGCCAGATCCGGTGTTCGGTGACGTTCGTGTTTCAAAATTCGTCAATCACTTGATGTATGACGGAAAGAAGAACACATCTTACTCAATCTTCTACACAGCACTTGAGATAGTAAAGTCAAAGTTGCCACAGGAAGAACTTACAGCTCTCGAAATTTGGAAGAAAGCACTCGAGAACATATGTCCACAGGTAGAGGTAAAGTCACGCCGTATAGGTGGTGCGACATTCCAGGTACCGACAGAAATCCGTGCGGACAGAAAGGAATCAATATCAATGAAGAACTTAATCATCTATGCACGCAAGCGTGGTGGCAAGACAATGGCAGACAAGCTAGCGGCAGAAATCGTAGATGCATTTAACCAGCAGGGCGGAGCATATAAGCGTAAAGAGGATATGCACAAGATGGCAGAAGCAAACCGCGCCTTCGCACATTTCCGTTTCTAAATAAAAATAACCATTCATTGATATTATTCAAAAATCAACTGACAAAAAATGGCTAAATCAGACGAACTTTTAAAGTATACTCGTAATATCGGCATCATGGCACACATTGATGCCGGCAAGACGACAACATCTGAACGTATTCTATTCTATACCGGTCTTACTCACAAAATCGGTGAGGTGCACGATGGAGCTGCAACTATGGACTGGATGGAACAGGAGCAGGAGCGCGGTATTACAATTACTTCAGCTGCGACAACAGCATTCTGGAAGTATAATAATGAAAAGTTTAAAATCAACCTGATTGATACTCCGGGACACGTGGATTTTACTGTAGAGGTAGAGCGTTCACTACGTGTTCTTGACGGTGCAGTAGCGACATTCTGCGCAGTAGGTGGTGTAGAGCCACAGTCTGAGACAGTATGGCGCCAGGCTGATAAATATAATGTGCCAAGAATCGGCTATGTTAACAAGATGGACCGTTCAGGCGCAAACTTCTTTGAGGTAGTACGCCAGCTGCGTGAAGTGCTGGGTGCAAATCCTTGCCCAATTCAGATTCCAATCGGAGCAGAGGAGACATTCAAGGGTGTTGTAGACCTCATCCAGATGAAGGCAATCTTCTGGCACGATGAGTCAATGGGTGCAGATTACTCAGTAGAAGAAATTCCGGCTTCATTGATAGACGAGGCAGAGGAATATCGTGACAAGATGCTTGAGAAAATCGCAGAATATGACGATGACCTCATGGCAAAATATTTTGATGACCCAAGTACAATCACAGTAGATGAAATCAAGCGTGCTCTTCGTGCTGCTACAATCAAGATGGATATCGTGCCGATGATTTGCGGTTCATCATTCAAGAATAAGGGTGTACAGTGCCTTCTTGATGCTGTATGTGCATATCTGCCAAGCCCGGTAGACACTCCGGCTGTGGAAGGTCATGCAGTAGGTGACCCTGATAAGATAGAGCTGCGCCATCCATCAAGCGATGAGCCTTTGTGTGCTCTTGCGTTTAAGATTGCAACAGACCCGTATGTAGGTCGTCTTTGCTTCTTCCGCGTATATTCAGGTGATATGGAGGCAGGAAGCTATGTGTTCAATTCTCGTTCAGGCAAGAAGGAACGCGTATCACGTCTTTTCCAGATGCACTCAAACAAGCAGAATCCAATGGAGCGCATTGGCTGTGGTGATATCGGTGCGGGCGTAGGTTTCAAGGATATCCGCACAGGTGATACACTTTGTGCAGAAAATGCACCAATCGTACTTGAGGCAATGGATTTCCCAGACCCAGTGATTGGTATTGCAGTAGAGCCTAAGACTCAGAAGGACCTTGACAAACTTGGTGTAGGTCTTCAGAAGCTTGCTGAGGAGGACCCGACATTCCGCGTACAGACAAATGAGGAGACTGGTCAGACAGTCATCTCAGGTATGGGTGAGCTTCACCTCGATATCATTATCGACCGTCTACGCCGCGAGTTTAAGGTAGAATGTAACCAGGGTCGTCCACAGGTTACTTACAAGGAGGCAATTACACGTCCTGTAGAGCTTCGTGAGGTATTCAAGAAGCAGACAGGTGGTCGTGGTAAGTTTGCTGATATCATTGTACGAGTAGAGCCAGTGGATGAGGGCTTTGAAGGCAACCTACAGTTTATAGACGAGGTTAAGGGTGGTAATATTCCAAAGGAATTTATACCATCAATCCAGAAGGGTTTCACAACTGCAATGAAGAATGGTGTACTTGCGGGCTATCCAGTAGAGCAGCTTAAGGTTACAGTAATTGACGGTTCATTCCACCCAGTAGACTCAGACCAGCTTTCATTTGAGCTTTGTGCAATCCAGGCGTTCAAGCGTGCTTGTGAGCAGGCAGGTCCGGTACTTATGGAGCCAATCATGAAGATTGAGGTTGTAACACCGGAAGAAAGCATGGGTGACGTAATCGGTGACCTTAACAAGCGTCGTGGTCAGGTAGAGGGCATGGAGACAAGCCGCTCAGGAGCACGCGTGGTAAAGGCAAAGGCGCCGCTTGCAGAGATGTTTGGTTATGTAACCGCACTCCGTACAATAACCTCAGGTCGTGCAACATCTACGATGTCGTTCAGCCACTATGCAGAGGTAAGCAATTCAATTGCAAAAGCAGTCTTGACAGAATGCCAGGGCCGAGTAGATTTATTGAAATAAAAAAAGTATCAAAATATGAGCCAGAAAATTCGCATCAAACTGAAATCTTACGACCATAATCTCGTGGATAAGTCCTCAGAGCAAATCGTAAAGACAGTGAAGGCAACAGGAGCAGTAATCAGCGGACCTATTCCACTGCCTACTCACAAGCGTATCTTCACAGTAAACCGCTCAACTTTCGTGAACAAGAAGTCACGTGAGCAGTTCCAACTTTCATCTTATAAGCGCCTAATCGATATCTTTAATGCGTCAGCAAAGACAATCGATGCCTTGATGAAACTTGACCTTCCAAGTGGAGTAGAAGTAGAAATCAAAGTGTAATAAGAATAAAAGTTTAGAATATACTCATCTTTCTTTCTCCAATAAATTAAATTAAAACAAAATTTTTATAAACAATAATATTAATAACTACAGAAATGCCAGGATTAATAGGAAAAAAAATCGGAATGACATCCGTATTCAGTGCCGACGGTAAGAATGTACCGTGCACTGTTATCGAAGTAGGTCCTTGCGTAGTTACTCAGGTAAAGACTGTCGAGACAGACGGTTATGAGGCAATTCAGCTTGGTTTCGAGGAAATCAGCGAGAAGCACGTAACACGTCCAGAGGCAGGACATTTTGCAAAAGCCGGAGTAAGCGCAAAGCGCCACTTGGCCGAGTTCAAAGGATTTGGTGACCAATACAAGTTGGGCGACACCATCAGCGTAGATTTCTTCACAGAGAGTGACTTCGTTGATGTAATCGGCACATCAAAAGGTAAAGGTTTCCAGGGCGTAGTAAAGCGTCACGGATTCGGTGGTGTAGGTCAGGCAACGCACGGTCAGCATAACCGTCTACGTAAGCCGGGTTCAATCGGAGCATGTTCATACCCAGCAAAGGTGTTTAAGGGAATGCGCATGGCCGGTCAGACAGGAAATGCTCGAGTAACAGTTCAAAACCTTCAGGTTGTAAAAGTTATCGCAGAGCATAACATTTTGATGATTAAGGGATCAATCCCAGGAAGTAAAGGTTCAATCGTAATAATTGAGAAATAATGGAACTCGCAATATATAACATTAAAGGGGAAGACACCGGCCGTCGCGCCGTCCTTAATGACTCAGTCTTCGCAATCGAGGCTAACGAGCATGCATTGTATCTCGATGTTAAACAGTATTTAGCCAACCGTCGTCAGGGTACTCACAAGTCAAAAGAGCGTAGTGAGGTATCAGGTTCAACCCGCAAGCTTCACAAGCAGAAAGGTGGAGGCGGCAGCCGTATCGGTGATATCAACTCACCAGTATTGGTAGGTGGAGGTCGCGTATTCGGTCCACGTCCACGTGATTATCGCTTTAAGCTGAATAAGAAAGTAAAGCAGCTTGCACGCAAGTCAGCACTATCTGTAAAGGCTCAGGAAAATCAGATAATCGTAGTAGAAGACTTCTCATTTGAGGCACCAAAGACTAAAGAATTTGTAAAAGTTGTTAAAAATTTACAAATTGAGGGCAAAAAAGTACTTCTCGTTTTAGCATCTCAAGAAAAAAACGTATATTTGTCGCTCCGTAATGTGCCCGGTGCGTCAGTGATGACAGCAACGGACATCAATACGTACTCTTTGCTGAACAATAATGCAATTGTAATCACAGAGAGCAGCCTTGAAGTAATTAACCAACTTTAAACCATATAGAGGAACGAAGACATGGAAATAAAGATTCAACCAATAGTAACAGAGAAGGCTACCAAACTTACAGAGAAGCTTGGGAGCTATACTTTTCGTGTTTCTCTTGAAGCGAACAAGTACCAGATAAAGGACTTGGTAGAGAAGCTGTATGGTGTAAAAGTCGTAAAGGTAAATACACTCATCGTAAGAGCGAAGAATAAATCACGCTGGACAAAGAGCGGACTTCTGCGCGGGAAGTCACAGAGCTATAAGAAAGCGTTTGTGACAGTAGCAGAGGGTCAAGTAATAGACTTTTATAGCAATATTTAATAGATAAAATGGCAGTAAGAAAATTCAAGCCCACAACTCCGGGGCAAAGACACAAAGTTATTGGCGTGTTTAAGGGTACAATCACTGCTACCACGCCAGAGAAATCTCTTACAGTCGGTAAAAAGAGCACCGGCGGCCGTAATGCCGAAGGTCATCTGACCACTCGATACCTTGGTGGCGGACATAAGCGCAAATACCGTTTCATAGACTTTAAGAGAGCAAAAGACGGAGTACCAGCCGTAGTAAAGAGCATCGAGTATGACCCAAACCGTTCAGCTCGCATTGCGTTGCTTTATTACGTAGATGGCGAAAAGGCTTATATCATTGCACCTAACGGACTCGAAGTTGGCGCAACGGTTGTAAGTGGTGCGGAGGCAGCTCCAGAAGTAGGAAATGCACTTCCATTGAGTGCAATCCCAGTAGGTACACTTGTACACAACATTGAGTTGCGTCCAGGTCAGGGAGCTTTCATGGCACGCGCAGCCGGAACGTTTGCGCAGTTGGTATCTCGCGAGGGAAACTATGCGATTATCAAATTACCTTCAGGTGAAACACGCAAGGTCCTAGCAGCATGTAAGGCTACAGTAGGTGTGGTAGGCAACAGTGAGCATTCACTTGAGCGTTCAGGAAAGGCAGGACGTTCACGTTGGCTTGGTCGTCGTCCACACAACCGAGGTGTAGTAATGAACCCAGTAGATCACCCGATGGGTGGTGGTGAAGGACGTGCATCCGGTGGTCACCCACGTTCACGCAAGGGTCTGTATGCAAAGGGTCTAAAGACACGTGCTCCAAAGAAGACATCTTCAAAGTATATCATTGAAAGAAGAAAAAAGTAATCTGATTTAAACATCAACAACTATGAGTCGTTCATTAAAAAAAGGCCCGTTTATCAGCGTAAAGCTTGAAAAGAAAGTTGCCGCGATGGAAGAATCAGGCAAGAAGGCAGTAATCAAGACATGGAGCCGCGCTTCAATGATTGCCCCTGAATTTGTCGGACATACTTTCGCCGTACACAACGGAAATAAGTTTATTCCTGTATATGTGACAGAGAACATGGTAGGTCATAAGCTTGGTGAGTTTGCACCAACACGTACTTTCCGTGGTCATGCAGGTAATAAGAAGAAATAAGCGAGCCCCAGTATATAATAATTTTTGATAAAAAAAGAAATTAAATAAAATGGGTGTAAGAAAAAGAAATTCAGCCAACGAAAGAAAGGAAGCACTGAAGAATGTGGCTTTTGCCAAGTTGAATAATGTGCCTTCATCACCACGCAAGATGCGTTTGGTAGTTGATTTGGTACGTGGCAAGGAAGTTTTCCACGCTCTTGGTATCCTTAAATTCTCAAATAAAGAAGCTGCAGCGAAAGTTGAGAAGCTTCTCCGTAGCGCAATCGCGAACTGGGAGGCAAAGAACGAGCGCAAGGCAGAGAGCGGGGAGCTCTATATCAGCCAGATATATGTAGGCTGTGCAACAACGTTGAAGCGTCTCCGTCCAGCTCCACAGGGTCGTGGTTACAGAATCCGTAAGCGTTCAAACCATGTGACTCTGTATGTAGATACAATTGATAACGTTAAAAAAGAAGCTTAACCATGGGACAGAAAGTAAATCCAATTAGCAACCGCTTAGGCGTGATTCGCGGGTGGGATTCAAACTGGTTTGAAGCCAACAAGAAAAAAGCGAGCGCCACATTACTCGAAGACTCAAAGCTTCGCAATTATCTGAACGTACGTCTCGCAAACTCAAGCGTTTCACGCATAGTAATAGAGCGTACACTTAAGCGTATTACAATCACTGTTTGCACATCACGCCCGGGTCTTATCATCGGCAAGGGTGGAGAGAAGGTAGACCAGCTTAAGGAAGAGCTCAAGAAGATTACAGACAAGGATGTACAGATTAACATCTTTGAGGTAAAGCGTCCTGAGCTTGACGCTCAAATCACAGCAAGCACAATCGCTCGCCAGATTGAGGGTAAGATAGCTTACCGCCGTGCAGTGAAGACAGCTGTGGCATCCACAATGCGTTCAGGCGCAGAGGGCATCAAGGTGCAGATATCAGGCCGTCTTAACGGTGCTGAAATGGCACGTTCAGAGATGTTTAAGGAAGGACGTACACCACTTCACACTCTACGTGCTGATATTGACTATGCTCTTGTAGAGGCTCACACAAAGGTAGGTGTAATCGGTGTAAAGGTATGGATATGCCGTGGTGAGGTATACGGAAAGCGTGACCTTGCTCCACAGTTTACAACTACACAGAAGGAATCACGCGGCAATGGCAATGGTCAGCGTCGAGGTGGTTTCCGTAAACAGAAAAATAACCGTTAACCCCCAATTGAATCTGCAAAATGTTACAACCTAAAAAAACCAAATTCCGCCGCTCTCAAAAGGGCCGCATGAAGGGCAACGCACAACGCGGTAACCAATTGGCTTTCGGTTCATTCGGCATAAAGACACTTGAGTCAAAGTGGATAACCGGCCGTCAGATTGAAGCAGCGCGTGTAGCAGTAACTCGTTATATGCAACGTCAGGGTCAAATCTGGATACGCATATTCCCGGACAAACCGATAACAAAGAAGCCAGCCGAAGTCCGCATGGGTAAAGGTAAGGGTTCTCCAGAAGGATTTGTTGCGCCAGTGACCCCAGGTCGTATTTTGATAGAAGTTGAAGGCGTAAGCTTTGAAATCGCAAAGGAAGCACTTCGCCTTGCAGCTCAGAAATTACCAGTAGTAACAAAGTTTGTCGTAAGTCGTGATTACGATGCATCGCAAAATGTGTAATAGGCTATGAAGAAAGAAGAAATCAAAGAACTAAGCACAAAAGATTTGGAAGAGCGTCTGGAGCAGATGGTGAAGGAGTACCGTCAGCTGACGATAAATCATTCAGTGTCTCCGATAGACAATCCTGCAAAAATCACAGCGGATCGCAAGATGATTGCGCGAGTAAAGACTGAGTTACGTAAACGCGAGTTAAATATTAAATAAAAGCCCCACCAACATGGAAAAAAGAAATCTTAGAAAAGAACGCATCGGGGTCGTAACCAGTAATAAAGGCGACAAGACTATCACTGTAACAGTAAAGTGGAAGGAGCGTCACCCGGTGTATGGTAAATTCGTGAACAAGTCAAAGAAGTACCACGCCCACGACGAGAATAACGAATGCAGTGTAGGCGATACAGTTCGCCTGATGGAAACCCGTCCTTTGAGCAAGACCAAAAGATGGAGATTAGTAGAAATCATCGAAAAAGTTAAGTAATCATGATACAGACAGAATCACGTTTAACCGTTGCAGATAACAGCGGGGCGAAAGAGGCTCTCTGCATACACGTACTTGGCGGAACCGGCCGCCGTTACGCATCAGTAGGTGATATCATCGTGGTATCAGTGAAGAGCGTAATACCTTCTTCAGATGTAAAGAAGGGTACTGTATCAAAGGCGGTAGTAGTCCGCACAAAGAAGGAAATCCGCCGCCCGGACGGGTCTTATATCCGCTTTGACGATAACGCTTGCGTATTATTAAACAATGCAGGTGAGCTACGTGGAACACGTATCTTCGGACCAGTTGCCCGTGAGCTACGCGCAACCAATATGAAGATTGTATCTTTAGCACCTGAAGTACTTTAATCCCTAACAAACGAAGTAATGAACAAATTACATATCAAAAAGGGCGATACAGTAATAGTATTGGCAGGAGAAGACCGCGGCAAGCAAGGCCGCGTCCTCTCTGTCGATAGAGAAAAACAACGTGCTATCGTTGAAGGTATCAATATGGTGACAAAGCACACCAAGCCCAGCGCAAAACACCCACAGGGTGGCCGTATCCAAATGGAGGCGCCCATACATATTTCTAACCTCAGCCTTGTAGACCCGAAGTCAGGCAAAGCAACTCGTATCGCAATCAGCGTTAAGGAGGATGGCACGAAGGTACGCATCGCTAAAAAATCAGGAGAGGAAATTAAGTAATGAGTACAGCAAATCTTAAGAAAGTATATTCAGAGAGCATAGTACCGGCTCTCATCGAGGAGTTTAAGTATACAACTCCGATGCAGGTACCACGCCTTGAGAAGATAGTAATCAACCAGGGTCTTGGTCAGGCGACTCAGGATAAGAAAATCATTGACGTTGCAATCAACGAGCTTACTGCGATTACAGGTCAGAAGGCGGTAGCTACACTTTCACGCAAGGATATTTCAAATTTCAAGGTACGTAAGAAAAACCCGATAGGTGTACGTGTGACACTACGTCGCGAGCGTATGTATGAGTTTCTTGAGCGTCTAATCCGTGTGGCTCTGCCTCGTATCCGTGACTTCAAGGGTATTCAGGGCAAGCTTGACGGTCGTGGCAATTACACACTTGGTATTACTGAGCAGATTATCTTCCCAGAAATCAACATTGATAATATCACGAAGCTGCTTGGTATGAATATCACTTTTGTGACTTCCGCAAATACAGATGAGGAAGGTTATGCACTTCTGAAACATTTTGGTTTACCATTCAAAAAATAAAATTGTAGAGTATGGCAAAAGAATCAATGAAGGCTCGTGAAGTAAAGAGAGCTAAGCTTGTAGCGAAGTTTGCTGCAAAGAAGGCAGCCCTGAAGGCAGCCGGCGACTATGAGGCTCTTCAGTTGCTTCCAAAGAATGCATCTTCAGTACGCCTTCACAATCGTTGCAGCATCACAGGCCGTCCAAAGGGCTATATGCGTCAATTTGGTATCTCACGTATCCAATTCCGCGAAATGGCTTCAGCCGGTCTTATACCTGGTGTAAAGAAAGCGAGCTGGTAATCAATATAAATTTAATTAACTACCAACAAGCCCAACGTAACGATACAACAAGACAAAAAAGTGAGTATTAAATATTGTTGGGACTAACCCAATCAATTTAAAACAATTAAAAAATGACTGATCCAATAGCAGACTATTTGACAAGATTGAGGAATGCTATCAAAGCCAACCATCGTGTGGTTGAGGTTCCAGCCTCAAACTTGAAAAAAGAAATCACAAAGATTCTTTTTGAACAGGGCTACATACTTAATTATAAGTTTGTAGAGGGTGAAACCCCCGCAGGCACTATCAAGATCGCATTGAAGTATGACCACGTTGACAAGGTCAACGCGATAAAGGGACTCAAGAGGGTATCACGCCCGGGTCTCCGTCAGTACTGCGGTTATAAGGATATGCCACGAGTATTAAACGGTTTAGGTATCGCCATCCTTTCAACCTCGAAAGGTGTAATGACCAATAAGCAGGCAGCAGAGAATAAAATTGGTGGCGAAGTTCTTTGCTATGTTTACTAATCTTAACAAAAGTTGTAAATTATGTCAAGAATAGGAAAAGCTCCAATAGAAATACCTGCAGGTGTTAGCGTAAATATAGACGCAAACAACGTAGTGACCGTAAAGGGTCCAAAGGGCGAACTTTCACAGGCCGTAAACAGTGATATCACTGTAAAAGTAGAAGGTAATCATGTAGTGCTAACTCGTCCTTCAGATGATAAGGCACATCGCTCACAGCATGGTCTATACCGTGCGTTAATCCACAACATGGTAGTGGGTGTATCAACTGGTTACCGCAAGGAAATGGAATTAGTAGGCGTAGGTTACCGTGCTACATCTACAGGTCAAGTCCTGGAACTTGCGCTCGGTTATTCACACGCAATATATATTAAGCTTCCGAAGGAAGTCAAGGTAGAAGCCAAGACAGAACGTAACAAGAACCCGCTCATCATCCTTGAGAGTGATGATAAGCAGCTTCTTGGTCAGGTGTGCGCGAAAATCCGTTCACTGCGTAAGCCGGAGCCATATAAGGGCAAGGGTATCAAGTTTGTGGGCGAGGTAATTCGTCGTAAGTCAGGTAAATCGGCTAGTGCAAAATAAAGTAAATTGATATTATCATGATTTCAAAGATAGAAAGAAGAATAAAAATCAAAACGCGCATTCGTGGTAAAATATCAGGCACAGCAAGCCGTCCACGTCTGTCAGTCTTCCGCAGCAACAAACAGATATATGCTCAGCTTGTAGATGACTTAAGTGGCAAGACACTTGCAGCAGCGTCATCAAAGGGTATAGCAGAAGGCACAAAGAGCGAGATTGCTGCAAAGGTAGGCAAGGCAATTGCAGAGAAGGCGATTGCAGCCGGAATTTCTGAGGTAGTTTTCGACCGTAATGGATATCTGTTCCATGGTCGAGTAAAATCATTGGCTGACGCAGCTCGCGAAGGCGGACTTAAATTCTAATCAGATTATGGCAAATAAGAATAATAGAGTAAAATCAACCAACGATCTTGAACTTAAAGATCGCCTCGTTGCCATCAACCGTGTAACTAAGGTAACAAAGGGTGGACGTGCGTTCACATTTGCTGCTATCGTAGTAGTAGGTAACGAAAACGGCATTGTTGGCTGGGGTCTTGGCAAGGCTAATGAAGTAACAGCAGCAATCCAGAAGGGTGTAGAGGCTGCGAAGAAGAATCTAATCCAGGTGCCTATCCATAAGGGAACAATACCTCATGGTCAGGAGATGAAGTTTGGCGGCAGCCGTGTACTACTTCTTCCTGCAGCACAGGGTACAGGAGTAAAGGCAGGTGGTGCAATGCGTGCGGTGCTTGAAAGCGTCGGCATTACAGACGTGCTTGCAAAGTCAAAAGGTTCTTCAAACCCACACAACCTTGTAAAGGCTACAATAGCAGCTCTTGGTGAGATGCGTAGCCCTGCACAGGTGGCACAGAACCGTGGAATTTCAGTAGAAAAAGTATTCAAAGGTTAAATCTTCAGAAACAATGGCACAGATTAAAATTAAACAAATAAAAAGCCGCATCAACTGCCCAGCAGTTCAGAAGCGTACACTTGACGCTCTTGGCTTGAAAAAAATGAATCACACCGTTGTCAAGGAAGACACGCCAAGTGTGATGGGAATGGTTAATAAAGTACGTCATCTTGTAGAAGTGACCAACGCTTAATAATTATTACAACTATGGACTTAAGTAACTTAAAACCAGCCGTAGGCTCAACACATAGAAGCACTCGTATCGGTCGTGGACCGGGTTCAGGCAAGGGAGGAACATCTACACGTGGACATAAGGGTGCAAAATCACGCTCAGGTTATAGCCGTAAAATCGGATTTGAGGGAGGTCAGATGCCAATTCAGCGTCGTCTGCCAAAGTTCGGTTTTAAGAATATCAACCGTAAGGAGTTCAAACCAGTTAATCTTTCTGTAATCGAAGCTCTTGCAGCAGCTAAGAACCTTCAGAAGGTGGGTATTGAGGAATTCATCCAGGCAGGTCTTTACGATGGCAAGATGCCGGTAAAGGTACTTGGCAATGGTGAAATCACACGTGCACTCGCAGTAGAGGCACATGCGTTCTCAGCATCAGCCCAGAAGGCAATTGAAGCAGCAGGTGGTTCAATCAATAAACTTTAATAA
>CALYOL010000008.1 GCA_945231345.1 uncultured Porphyromonadaceae bacterium | reverse complement strand
AAAACTACAAAAATCCCCAAATCTTTGAGAAAAAGACCTCCTAAATATCAATATCCCTTTCCTTTTCCTGATGAGAACCTGTCACCTTACGCCACCATGCACTGACTTTCACAAACAGCGGCACAGGAGCAAGCGTCACATCAGATGCAAGTGGGTCTGAGAAAGAGAATACTGTAGACTCATCGCCAAACTGCTCCGGATAAATCACCATCAGGTTGTTATGGGAAAAATACTTTTGCAGGAAGCTCGGCACCTCTACCATTTCAGACGAGTAAGACACTGAATTTGCTCGAGCACTCACATACACAAACAGGTCATCGTCTTGTATGCGGTTTGAAAGCAGTATAAAGTCATCCCATTCCTGAACATTCCTAAACTCCAGGCGTACTGCAAGCTTATGCTGGTGCATCACCGCCTTTATGTAGGCGTTCACATCCGGGTGACAGCAGAAAATCAGCTTGCAGCTCAGCTGCCTTGCAAGATTGCCAAGACCACTAACCCACCGGCGAAATCCCGTCTCAAACTGCGCCTTGTTCGGCACGGAAACAACTATTCGGGTCACCGTATTTATCGGGATATAGCTTCGCGAAATCACCAGCATCTTGTTTGTCGCCTTAAGCAGACCCTCTACCTTGGCGCCGAAAAAGCTGTCTATGACTGTCGTCTTGCGGTGCATACCCAGCACGATTGTGCTGATATCACGCTCCTCTATCACGTTTATCACACCCGTCACAGTGTTCAGGTCATATCGCTCTATTGGAGTAAGGCTGGAGCCTATCGTGCCCGCCACCTGCGACGCTATATCCAGGGCATTGCGACCAATCGCTTTTGACGTTGCGGAGTTGTCATTGCGAACATGGAGAGCGAAAATGCTGTCGCGCTCATCCTCATCTGCCGGCTGCATCATCAGCGCAAGCTCCACCAGAGGGAGGGCGGTGGTAGGATTTGCGATGGGGATAAGCGTATTGCGCTTTTTGCCCTTTGCAGACTCCTCTGAATCTTCACCGCTGTCCATCATCCTGATTTTTATCTTTGCCGCAGATGGCGATGTGACAAGCGGAGCTATCGCACAGGTGATGAGGATGACAAGGATGGTGCCATTCAGGATGGTGGAGTCTATTTTATGGCTGCCGTCTGCCCCGGTCATGTTGTATCCGATTGTCACCACGGCAAGGGCTACGGCGGTATGTGCTGTGGTAAGTCCGAATATCACACGGCGGTCATTTCCGTCCATGCCATAGATTTTCTGGGTAATCCATGCCGGTATCCATTTGCTCACAAGGGCTACTGCAAGCATTATTCCTGCCACGGAGAGTGTGTCTTGCGACATGATGACGCGGATATTTATCATCATACCAACTCCTATCAGGAAATATGGGATAAACAGAGCATTTCCCACAAACTCTATCCTCGACATCAGTGCGGAACCTGACGGTACATAGCGGTTCAGGACAAGTCCGCCAAGAAAGGCGCCGAGCACTGCCTCAAGACCTATGAACCTCGCTATCTGTGCACTCAGAAACACCATCGCAAGGATAAACACAAACTGTGTCACAGGGTCGCTGTAGGTCTTAAAAAACCATCGGGTTATCCGTGGATAGAGATATATCACGCCGGCAAGGTATAGCAGTGAATTTCCAACCAGCGCACCTATCGCGCTCATCTGAAACTCGCCCGCATTGTGCACATTCACAGCTACCGCTATCGTCAAAAGACCGCCTACTACCGCCATTATCGTTCCCACTATCGCTATCAGCACCGCAGGGCTTTTGGTGATGCCGAAACGCGCCACTACGGGATAGGAGATGAGGGTATGTGACGCATACATCGCAGCAAGCAGGGCAGACGTTATCCAGTCTAAATTCAGGATATACCGGCTTGTGACAAGACCTAATGCCGTCGGCACAAGGAAGGTGAGCAAGCCAAAGATAAAACCTCTGCCAAGGTTCATCTTCAGGCGATACATGTCTATCTCAAGTCCTGCCAAAAACATGAGGTACAGCAATCCCACCTGTCCGAATATCTCAAAACTGCTGTCGCGGTCCAGTATGTTAAACCCATAGGGACCCACAAGCACACCGGCTGCTATCATCCCTATGATATGCGGAATGTGCAGCTTGTTCAGGATGACCGGAGCAAGCAGTATTATCACCAGCACAATAAGGAATATTGATACGGGATTGCTGATTATGGCAAGGCTTAACATTTTTGGATAAAGATTATTCTTTTAATTGTTTTTAGACTATCTTCTGAGGCGTTTTATGGCAATTAGATACCCGGTTGAATTGAACCCTGTTATATAACACTCAGCCCGCCAAATTGTTCGGCAGGCTGAGCATTTTTTTCACTTTTTTGCCAGCATATACAGTGCTATCTGCACCGCATTCAGCGCCGCACCCTTCTTTATCTGGTCTGAGACTGTCCAGAATGAGAGTCCACACTCATTCGTGAGGTCTCGACGGATGCGACCGACATACACCGGGTCTTTTCCTGCCATCATCAGCGGCATTGGATATTCCTTATTCGCCGGATTATCCATCACCACTACGCCCTGTGCCGCCTCAAATGCCGCACGTGCCTGCTCTGTAGTGACAGGTTTTTCCGTCTCTACCCATATTGCCTCGGAGTGTGCCCGCATCACCGGCACGCGCACACACGTCGCGCTTACGTCAAGTGTCGGAGCATGCATTATCTTCTTCGTCTCGTTATACATCTTCATCTCCTCTTTCGTGTATCCATTATCCGTAAACACGTCAATGTGAGGAATTACATTAAACGCAAGCTGATATGCAAATTTATTGACCGTCGGTTCCTCTCCCCGCGAAATCTGAGCAGACTGCTCTTTTAGCTCATCCATCGCGGCTGCACCCGCTCCGCTCGCCGCCTGATAGGTTGCCACGTGCACTCGACGGATGGTCGCAAGGTCATGAATAGGCTTAAGCGCTACCACCATCTGGATTGTTGTGCAGTTCGGATTGGCGATAATATTGCGCGGCGCATTAAAAGCATCGTCGCCATTAACTTCCGGCACCACTAATGGCACGTCCTCGTCCATGCGGAATGCACTGGAATTGTCTATCATGATTGTGCCATGCTTGGTGATTGTTTCCGCAAATTCCTTGCTCGTTGACGCTCCCGCTGACACAAAGGCAAAATCCACTCCCTGGAAGTCATCATTATGGCACAATTCTTTTACAACATATTCCTTGCCGCGGAATGTGTAAGAACGCCCTGCGCTGCGGCTGGACCCAAACAGCAAAAGCTCATCTATCGGAAAGTTCTGCTCATCAAGCACCCGGAGAAATTCCTGTCCTACTGCCCCGCTGGCACCTACTATTGCAATTTTCATTTTTATTCTTAATTGGTTTTTAATATTTGATTGTTTATAATTTGCAAAATTACGAATTTTTCATCATTTTCACCCTCTTAGTTCTGATTTTTTTCAAAAAATTTCATTAACTTTGCAATAAACATCAATTATGGCATTATTTATAATAATTTCACTTAAAAAAATCGCCATTTCGTTGAATATTTTTGCCTATATGCATACAATGGTATATATTTGCACCATAAATCGCTAATTAACCCAAATAAGAATCATGAAGAAAGGTATTATCATTGCAGCGGCATTGGCGCTATGCAGCGCATCTTACGCATACGACCTGCCCTACCTTGTTTTCCAGACTGCAGCCGGAGACGAGAAGTCTGTAGCTGTGGATGGCCTTGAAATGACCATCAGCGGAGGCAAGCTCGTAGTTGCTAACAGTGCCGAAACGCAAGAGCTTGACCTTGCGTCACTCAAATCTATGAAGTTTTCTGACTCATCTTCAGCTATTCAGCTCGTTAATGACAACAACAGCTCTGTTGAAGTATTCTCTGTCCTCGGCATCTCTTGCGGCAAATTCGCCGACATCAATGATGCTAAAGCATCACTCCGTCCGGGTATTTATGTCGTCAAAATCGGTGCTAAAACTCAAAAAATTGCAGTAAAATGAAAAAGACGGCATTACTTTTAGCTGCAGGATTTGTAGCAATGTCCGCAGCTGCACAAACCCTTAACATCGTTTCTGGCAGCGTCACTTACGCTGTACCCGCTGCACAAGCCGGAGAAATGGTATATACAAACGGAACAACACTTACCGTCCTCGGTAAGACTCTAAATATGAGCGATATAGACAAAATGTATGTAGACGACACTGTTGTAACAGACAACAGCGTCTCTGTCGCTTACAACGGCAACTCCGCTTCTGTTGTCATCGCAGGAAACATCATGCAGTATGTCACTCCTACTGTCACCGGCGCTCACGTCTGCCTTACACAGGAGGCTACCGTTAGCGAGCTGACCTGTGGCGAAATCGCTTATTCGCTCTCCGGAAATTCTTCCGACGGCGAATTTACTCTCTACGGCACCTACAAGGCTACTGTTAACCTTTACGGTCTTAACCTCACTAACCCTGCCGGTGCTCCTATAAACATACAAAACGGCAAACGTATTGAACTCAGCGTTAAGTCCGGATATGAAAACAACCTCACTGACTGCTCCGGCGGTACTCACAAAGGTTGCATCACCTGTACTGGACACCTCGAGCTTAAAGGTTCAGGCACCCTGAACGTGACCGGACTCACCGGACACGGAATTTTCGCAAAAGAATACATCACTATAAAAAATTGCACTATAAACGTCCTCTCCGCCGTCAAAGACGGTATTAACTGCAACCAGTATTTCACTATGACAAGTGGCAACGTCGCAATTTCAAATATTGGCGACGACGCATTGCAGGTTTCATATAAAGACGACGTTAACCGCGAAGCTGAAGACACCGGTTCTATTACGATTTCCGGAGGTTCTATCACCGCTACCGTTACCGCAACTGCTAGCAAGGGATTGAAGGCAGACGGTAATGTGGACATTACAGACGGCACTTTCAACATAACCACTTCCGGTGGCGGTGTTTGGGACTCCGTTGACTTGAAAACTAAGGCTCCAAGTTGCATCAGCGCAGACGGTTACATCAACATTAACGGAGGTACTTACATCCTCAAAAGCACTGGCAGCGGTGGTAAAGGCATAAGCTGCGACGGAGAACTCACTATTAACGGCGGCGACATCACTATTTCTACTGCCGGCGGAGTCTTCGCTTACGTTAACGGTACTTCTTACGACGGATACACCGGAAACACCGACAACCTAAACAGTGACTATAAATCTACCGCAAAGGGAATCAAGTGCGACAGCAATATCAACATTAACGGCGGTACCATCAATGTCACTACTACAGGCAAAGGCGCTGAAGGCATCGAAAGCAAGGCTGTGCTTACAATCAACGATGGTACTATCATTGTAAACTCTTACGACGACGCCATCAACTCATCAAGCCACATGTACATTAAAGGCGGAAATGTTACTGTTGTTGCTACTAACAACGACGGTCTTGACTCTAACGGCAACCTATACATTCAGGGCGGTTACGTCCGCGCTTTCGGCGCCGGCTCTCCTGAATGTGGTCTCGACGCTAACGAAGAGCAAAACTACCATGTTTATTTCACTGGCGGAACTGTTCTCGCCGTTGGTGGTAACAATAGCGTCCCTAACTCTTCCGCAAGCACTCAGCCATACGTTAGCGGTTCCGGCTCTGCAACTGCAGGTGCTACGGTAACTCTCGCAAGCGGCAGCACCGTTCTCGCTACATTTACCATCCCAAGCAACTACGGCAGCTCTACAGGCGGCTCGACTCCTCCTAACTTCCCGGCTGCCGGCGGAGGTGGTCGTCCCGGAGGTGGTGGCAATCCTGGAGGACCAGGCGGTGGAGGTGGTCTCCTAATCACTTGCGCAGGATTGACTTCAGGCAGCAGCTACACTCTCACTGTCGGCTCTACCTCTTCTACCGTGACCGCTAAGTAATACTAATTGAAAACGTGGAAATAATAAATATTTGGTGATTGTGAAAATGCCGCTAAAAATATATTTTTTTCAGCGGCATTTTTGTTTATATTACCAAAATAGAGTATTTTTGCAATATGGGCAAGATAAAAGACTTTTTTAACAGATTGGACGAAGGCTCGCTTATTCGTTGGATTCCTCTCCTTCTCGTGCCGACGATTTACATTTTCATCTCCGTATTTCTCCACGGAGGCGAAGTCTCTTATATCAACAATTTTGAGTATTTTATCAGCTTAATGATTCCTCTCGCTATCCTTTTCATTATCCACGATATTCTGCTCGTCAGACAGCTGTATAACAAAGGGAAAAAAGCTCTATATCTCGCTTTCCTCTTCATCAGCCTTGCAATTTTCTTCACATCTGCTTTTATTAGGCTTTACGACGGGACTCCCCCTCATCACCACCCATCTTTCATGCACCCTCACCCAACTGAAGAACAGAGAATTCACAGTGATAGACCAAATGACGACGGAAAGCATCATACAATAGACGACATGAAACGCCCGCATAAGGGACACAATCAGCCCCCTCATGATGGCAACAAACACCACGAAAAACCGGACAGAAAACATAAGGACAAAAGACATGTCCCAGGACCTGACCCTCTCGCACTTGACATGGTGCTCGCACTGCTCCTCGTTATAAGCGATTTTGTCGTAAACCTATATATCGTTTCCTCCCGCGAGAAAAAACGTTTTGAAGCACTCGAGCATGAGAGACTGAATAACGAACTCCAATACCTCAAGGCTCAGCTAAACCCTCACTTCTTCATGAATACCCTAAACAATATCCACGGATTGGTAGACATTGACCATCAGAAAGCACAGGAAATGATTATGGAGCTTTCTAAACTTATGCGATATGTGCTTTATGAAGGTGAACGAAACCTCACTACTCTCAGTACCGAAGTGGAATTTATCCAAAACTACGTCGCTCTCATGCGCAAGCGTTACTCGCAGAAAAAGGTGGATATAAACGTTAAAATGCCGGATTCCGACCTTTACGGCGTGAAACTGCCTCCGCTGCTATTCATGGTGTTAATCGAAAATGCATTCAAACATGGCATCAGCTACCGTTCGCACTCCGAAATCACTATTCAGCTCGAAATACTGCTCGGCAGCAGACTAAGACTTACATGCACTAACACAATTAGTGAAAATAGCCTGAACACTGGCAGCGACTACGGCGGTATTGGACTAAAAAACCTCCGCAAACGACTCAACTTGCTATTCGGCTCAAAATACAAACTCGATATTTCTGAACAGGAAAAAACCTATAACGCAATTTTGACTATACCTTACGAATATGATGACAACGATAAAGTGTCTGGCGATTGACGACGAGCCTATCGCACTTGAAAAGCTTAAGACATACATTGAAAAAGTCCCATTTTTGGAGCTTATCGCTTGCTGCGAAAGTGCTTTCGAAGCCATGCAGGCTATGGCTACCACTCCCGTTGATGCCATTTTCATAGACATCAACATGCCGGACCTGAATGGACTTGACTTCATCAGCTCTATGACAGACCGACCTATGGTGGTTTTCATCACCGCTTACGCGGAATACGCCGTTGAAAGCTACAAGGTCTCTGCCGTCGATTACATCCTTAAGCCATACGACTTCGCCACTTTCCAAAGAGCCGCCAACAAGCTGATGAGGCAATTTGAACTAATCGACCGCGCTAAGCAAAAATCCGAGCCTGACACTCTTTACGTCAAAGTCGATTACCGCTATGTTAACATTCGCATCAGCGACATACTTTACATCAAGGGCATGAGCGAATACGTCCAGATTTTCCTTGAAGACCGTAAACCTCTGATGGTGCTCCTTTCAATGAAACAAGCCCTCGAATCTCTCCCCTCACACTTCCTCCAGGTTCACCGCTCATACATCGTAAACATGAATAAAGTAGAGGAAATCGACCGACTGCACCTCCGCTTTGGCGACGGTGCGCAAATTGCTGTCAGCGAAAGTTACAAAGCCGCCTTTCAAGACTATCTGAAAGCACGAGTCCTCGAAAAAAATTGACCGAATAAATACTTAAACAAAAAAAGCTGCGCCGGATGGCACAGCTTTTTTTATGTATTGTGTGAAAAATTTCTTTATTCACGGTTTTCGCGGCGTGGACCACGGTTGCCATTGTCGCGGCGCGGACCACGGTCTCCATCGCGGCGTGGACCACGATTGCCGTTGTCGCGGCGTGGACGGTCACCACCTTCGCGAGGCTGGCGTTCACGTTCTACATAGCCTTCCGGTTTTGGCTGGAGTGCACGCATTGAGAGGCGATATTTGCCAGACTTCTTGTCTATCTCTATCAGCTTAACCTCTACTGTGTCACCTTCCTTTATGCCTGATGATTCCATGTCTGGAATACGGTCCCATGAAATTTCTGAGATGTGAAGCAGACCATCGCGGTTTGGCATAAACTCTACGAATGCACCAAACTCAAGGATTGAACGTACTGTTCCGGTATATACCTTACCTTCTTCCGGCAGCTCTACGATAGCGTTAATCATTTCGAGAGCCTTGTCAATAGAAGCCTTGTTTGCCGCAGCAACTTCGATGTATCCGCCTTCGTCGATTTCATCGATAGATACAGTAGCGCCACTCTGCTCCTGGATGCCCTGGATAATCTTTCCGCCGGGGCCAATGACTGCACCGATAAGTTCTTTTGGAATTGTCATTGTCACGATGCGTGGTACGTGTGGCTTGTAGTCTTCACGTGGAGCCGGCATTGCCTGTTCTATAAGGTCAAGGATGTGGAAACGTCCGTCGCGAGCCTGGTTGAGCGCACGCTCAAGGATTTCGTAAGACAGACCGTCACACTTGATATCCATCTGTGTTGCAGTAATACCCTTGCGTGTTCCTGTCACCTTGAAGTCCATATCTCCTAAGTGGTCTTCATCGCCAAGAATATCTGAGAGAATTGCATACTTGTCGCTTTCTGTATCTGTGATAAGACCCATTGCAATACCACTAACAGGGCGTTTCATCTTTACACCTGCGTCAAGAAGTGCAAGAGTTCCTGCACATACCGTCGCCATTGATGATGAGCCGTTTGACTCAAGAATATCGCTCACTACGCGGCATACGTATGGGAAATTCTCAGGGAACATACGCTTCAGAGCACGGTGTGCAAGGTTGCCATGACCGATTTCTCTACGTCCTACTCCACGAGACGCCTTTGCCTCTCCTGTTGAGAATGGTGGGAAGTTATAGTGAAGAAGGAAACGCTCGCGACCCTGCATAAGAACTTCGTCAAGGATTTTCTCGTCAAGTTTAGTTCCGAGGGTTACAGTTGAGAGTGACTGTGTTTCACCGCGTGTGAAAATTGCTGACCCGTGAGGTCCCGGCAGATAGTCTGTCTCAATCCAGATAGGACGGATGTCTGTGGTCTTACGTCCGTCAAGGCGGATTCCCTCGTCAAGGATGCAACGGCGTACTGCCTCTTTTTCTACATCGTGATAGTAACGCTTTACGAGCGGAGCTTTTTCCTCCTGCTCTTCTTCAGGAAGTGAGTCAATATATTCCTGGCAGATTGCATCAAAAGAATCCTGGCGCCAGTGCTTGTCTGCACTGCCCGCTTTGGCGATAGCGTATGCCTTGTCGTAGCATTTTTCGTGTACGTCTTTGCGGAGTTCTTCGTCGTTTACTTCGTGGCAATATTCGCGCTTTACGGTTGAGCCTACTTCTTCTGCAAGCTCCATCTGTATCTTGCAGTGTTCCTTGATTGCGGCATGTGCTGCCTTCAGGGCGTTCAGGAGGTCTGTTTCTGAAACTTCGTCCATTTCGCCTTCCACCATCATGATGTTATCGTAAGTAGCACCTACCATGAGTTCCATATCTGCGCTTTCAAGCTGCTCAAATGTTGGATTGATGACAAATTCGCCATTTATTCGTGCTACGCGAACTTCTGAGATTGGTCCGTTAAACGGAATGTCGCTCACTGCAAGTGCTGCTGATGCTGCAAGACCTGCAAGTGCATCCGGCATATCAACACCGTCTGATGAATACATTGTGATGTTGACAAAGGTATCTGCGTGATAATTCTCCGGGAACAACGGGCGTAGTACGCGGTCTACAAGGCGTGCGGTGAGGATTTCATAGTCTGACGCACGTCCTTCGCGCTTCAGGAATCCTCCCGGGAATCGACCCGCTGATGAGAATTTTTCTTTGTATTCTACTTGGAGTGGCATAAAATCTACGCCCTCGCCTGCTTCCTTTGCAGACACAACTGTTGCGAGTAGCATTGTGTTGCCCATTCGCAACTCAACCGCTCCATCAGCCTGTTTCGCTAATTTTCCTGTCTCGAGGGTAATCGTCCTACCGTCGGCAAGCGTGATGGTTTTTTTTACTGGATTCATAAAATGAGTTTTCTTATATTTTGTTTTTATAACTTCATAAAATCGTGCAAAGTTACTAATTTTTCCCCAATTAACATCCCTTATATGTTATAAATATAGTTAAAATCCAATATCTCAGAGCTTTTTCAAATACTTTTCCTTATTTTCCCTTAACTCAGCATATCATTTACTCGCTTCAGTGCCGATATAAACGCATCAACTTCCTCTCGCGTATTATACACTGCAAACGAAGCGCGCACTGTCCCCTCTATGCCAAGATAGTGCATTAGCGGCTGGGCGCAATGATGACCCGTACGCCCTGCGATCCCCAGTTTGTCCAGTAACATACCAGTGTCGTAATGGTGCGCTTTGCCTAAGAGGAATGAAATAAC
Organism: uncultured Porphyromonadaceae bacterium; assembly: GCA_945231345.1. Classification (GTDB taxonomy): domain Bacteria; phylum Bacteroidota; class Bacteroidia; order Bacteroidales; family Muribaculaceae; genus CAJUPY01. The sequence goes on along the minus strand of CALYOL010000008.1, from coordinate 14,358 downwards.
GCCTCATTTATACTCTGACGTACCGAAAATCCTAACTCCGGGTATTTCTTCTATCATTCTGCGTGTCGCATATTGCGTAAGCTCTCTTTCGTGCGCTGCTATATTCTCTACCCCTACTTCCTCCAGGAAATCCATTGCGAGCGAAAAGGCTGCTATATCTACAAAGTCAGGAGTGCCCGCCTCAAACCTCAGCGGTGGCTCGGCAAAGGTCGTTTTCTCAAAGCTAACCTGGTCTATCATTTCTCCCCCGCCCTGATACGGTGGCATCGCCTGCAAGTGCTTTAGTTTGCCGTATAGCACTCCCACACCCGTCGGTCCATACATTTTATGCGATGAAAAAGCATAAAAATCCGCATCAAGCTCTTGAACGTCTATCCGCTCATGCGCCACAGCCTGTGCTCCGTCTATCAAAACAGGCACCCCATGGCTGTGTGCAATGCTAATCATCTCTTTCACAGGATTTATCGTACCAAGCACGTTCGACGTATGGCACACTGCCACAAACTTTGTGTTGGCGTTAAACATAGACCGATACTCATCCATATTCACCTCGCCTTTTTCGTTTAGCGATACAGGTCGAAGTGTGATTTTTACTCGGCTTTGCAACAGCTGCCATGGCACTATGTTGGCGTGATGCTCCATCACTGTCACTATCACCTCATCACCGTCGTGAAAAAACGTGCCACCATATGTCGCCGCAACAAGATTTATCGCCTCCGTTGTGCCTCGAGTGAAAATTATCTCCTCTCTCGCCGCTGCTCCAATGTATTTCTGTACTCGCGTGCGTGTCGCCTCCATCAGCTCGGTTGCCTCCTGAGAGACGGAAAACACTCCGCGGTGAACATTTGCCTTTGTCTCAAAATAACTCTTTTCTATTGCCTCCACCACTCGCCGCGGCGTCTGAGAGGTTGCCGCATTGTCTAAATATACCAGAGGACGGTTATATACACTCCGCTCAAGTATCGGGAATTGGCTTCTTATATCGTTTATATCAAACATTTTCACTTTTTACTTACAACTGCCACATTCACCACACAACATAAAATCTCCCGACAGACGTTTCTCCACAAGGTGACGCATACGGTCTTTTACACCCTCTACAGGTATTGTGTCTATCACCTCAGACATAAAAGCCTGCATGAGCAGAGTCCGCGCCACGTCTTTAGGTATGCCGCGCTGCTGCATATAAAACAGAGCATTTTCATCAAGTTGACCGGTTGACGCTCCATGGCTGCACTTGACTTCATCGTTATAGATAAGCAGTTGTGGCTTCGTATGCATTCGCGCTGTAGTGGACGCAAGAAGATTACTGTTACTCTGATAGCCCTCCGTAAACGGTGCCGTCTGAGCCACATAAATTCCGCCCTCAAATGCTCCCTGTGCCTTACCGTCTACAAGGTACTTAAACAGCTGATTGCTATGGCTGTGTGGCGCAAGATGATTTACGTTTGAATTATTATCCACCGTCCCCTCTCCATCAGCTATCGCAATGCCGGTAAGATACGTTTCACAGTGCTCTCCCACGATGTCTATCGTGAAATCATTTCGTGTAGTGCCGTTTTGCAGCGAGCTGCTGTTTATATACAAATTTGAGCCCGATTCCTGGCGGACAAACACTTGCTGATAACGGCGAGTGTGATTAGAAGATTCTTCTATGCCACAAATTGAGATATGAGAATTTTCCGCAAGGCTCACCTCAAACACTTCAGACGACAGATAGTCTATGTCTCGTGTCTGTGTGTGGTCACAAAACAGTATATTTGCGCTTGAGCCTTCTTCCGCCACTATCACCACTCTGCGCACAGACATCATCGGTGCAGGAGAATTGAAAATGTTCACTATCTGGAGCGGCTTTTCAAGTTTCACGCCTCGACCTATATGGATAAACACACCGTCTTGCAGCAAAAGCGTGTTAAGAGCCACGTTCACGTTGTCTTTCGGCGAAATTTTTCCAAGGTATCTACCCACAAACTCCGGTTGTTCTTTTGCCGCACGGCTGAGCGACATCATAGTCACCCCTTCCGGGCAGTTTTTCAGGAGTGTTGCAGTGGGGACAAACATATCGTTCACCACTACTCCCAGCAGAGTGCTTATATTCGGCACGTCGCACTTAAACGAAGCTGCCACATCAACAGGTATGTTAAGCCGGCATATATTTACACCGAAATCCGGCGAAAACATATCCTCTATCGACGTTTTTTCAAACCCCTCTTCCCCTTTATCCGGCAGGCTTTTGTCCTGAAGAAACGCATACGCATCATCGCGGCTCTCATTCAGCAACTCCACTGAATGAGAATGTACATCTGCGCGATTGTCGCGGTAAAGGTTCAGATATTGCGTAATAGAACTCATTATCATTCAGCCTATTAGTCGTTATATTTCTGTTTTATCCAGTCATAGCCGGTCTTTTCAAGCTCAAGTGCGAGCTCCGGACCGCCTGTCATCACTATCCTTCCCTTGTAGAGTATATGCACAAAATCCGGCTTGATATAGTCAAGGAGACGCTGATAGTGTGTGATTACGATAGTGGCGTTTTCCTGAGATTTCAGCTTGTTTACGCCCTCTGCCACTATCCTTAGTGCATCAATATCAAGTCCGCTATCCGTCTCGTCAAGTATTGAAAGGAGCGGCTCGAGCATTGCCATCTGGAAGATTTCGTTGCGTTTTTTCTCTCCCCCGCTAAATCCCTCATTTACAGAGCGTGACGCAAGTTTGTTGTCAAGTTCTACAATAGCGCGTTTCTGGCGCATCAGTTTAAGGAAATCACTGGCTGACAGAGGCTCCTCATTGAGATATTTACGCTTTGCATTTATTGCTGCGCGCATAAAGTTCACCATTGACACGCCCGGGATTTCTACAGGATACTGGAATGACAGGAACAGCCCTTCATGGCTTCTGTCTTCCGGTGATAGGCTCAGTAAGTCCTTGCCATGAAAATCCACGCTGCCCTCTGTCACTGTAAATGACGGGTTGCCGGTAAGTACTGCCGACAGAGTACTCTTTCCGGAGCCGTTTGGTCCCATTATCGCATGTACCTCACCCTGACGGATTGTAAGGTTGATGCCCTTTAATATTTCCTTGCCGTTTATTGAGGCATGGAGGTTATTGACGTTAAGAAGTATATTGTCCATAATCGGTTTTGTTTCTATATTTTTATCCTACAGACCCCTCAAGAGTTACCTGCAGCAGACGTTGCGCCTCTACTGCAAATTCCATCGGGAGCTTGTTCATCACTTCTTTTGCATAGCCATTTACTATCAGCCCCACAGCCTCCTCTGTCGGTATGCCGCGCTGGTTGCAATAAAACAGCTGCTCTTCACTGATTTTGCTCGTAGTGGCTTCGTGTTCAACGATGGCGGTCTCGTTCATTATGTCTACGTATGGGAACGTATGCGCACCGCAGCGGTTGCTTAGAAGCAGGCTGTCACATTGAGTGTGATTGCGGCTGCCATCTGCCGTGGGAGCCACCTTCACCAGTCCGCGGTAAGAATTTTCGCTCTCCCCGGCCGAAATCCCTTTTGACACGATTGTGCTGCGGGTATTCCGCCCGATATGTATCATCTTCGTGCCGGTATCTGCCTGCTGCTTGTTTTTTGTGACTGCTACGGAATAAAATTCCCCCGTGCTTCCCTCTCCTTGCAACACGCAGCTCGGATATTTCCATGTGATTGCAGAGCCTGTCTCCACCTGCGTCCACGACAGTTTTGAATAGTCGCCGCGGCACAGACCTCGCTTCGTCACGAAGTTATACACTCCGCCCTTGCCATCTTTATCGCCTGCATACCAGTTTTGCACTGTCGAATACTTCACTTCCGCGCGGTCCTCAACTATGATTTCCACTATTGCGGCATGCAGCTGGTTTTCATCGCGCATCGGTGCCGTGCACCCCTCAAGATAGCTGACATATGCATCATCGTCTGCAACTATCAGTGTACGCTCAAACTGACCTGTTCCGGAGGCATTAATGCGGAAATATGTCGAAAGTTCCATCGGGCAACGAACCCCTTTGGGTATATAAACAAAACTCCCGTCGCTAAATACCGCAGAGTTAAGTGCTGCGTAGAAATTATCACGGTAAGACACCACTTTCCCCAGGTATTTCTTCACCAGGTCTGGATAATCCTTTACCGCTTCAGAGATTGAGCAGAATATTATCCCAAGCTCCGCCAGCTTCTCTTTGTGAGTGGTTTTGACTGACACTGAGTCCATTACGGCATCTACAGCCATGCCGGAAAGCACCTTCTGCTCCTCCAGCGGTATGCCCAGCTTGTCAAATGTCTTGAGCAGTTCCGGGTCTACCTCATCTATGGAATGTGGTGCATTTTTCTTTGGCGCAGCATAATAACTAATTGAATTAAAGTCTATTGGTGGAATTTTCAGATGCGCCCAGTTTGGCACTTCCAGCGTCTGCCAGTGGCGATAAGCCTTAAGGCGGAAGTCAAGGAGCCACTCCGGCTCGCCTTTTTTCTCTGAAATCAGCCTCACAACATCTTCACTGAGACCTTGAGGAATTATATCCGTCTCAATATCAGTGACAAAGCCATATTTATATTCATCGCCCGTTGCTTGGCGGAGAATATCTTCGTCAGCGGCGGGCGCATTATTTATTTTATTTTCAGACATATTCAAGATTTTATAAAACTAAACCTAATACAGCCGGTCCGAGGTCGAGAATTGCCTGTATCGCGTGCCCATTGGCAAGGGTGGAGCCGGTGATTATTGTGCTTTCGGGTGATATGAGTTTTATCAGGTTAAGTATCATACTCAGCACAAGCATACTCTGAAAAAGCGTAAAGAGTGCACCGAGTATTCTGTCAAAAATACCGAATAACACCACACTTGACAGGCTTTTTATCAGCGATGCAAGAAGCCTCACAACACCGTAGCATAATAGAAACAAAATTATGTATGCTATTGTTTTGTTGATAAACGCGGCTGTAACTGGGTCGTCGCTTAGTGTCGGCAATACATCGCCTATCCACACCGCTACGCTGTCCCCAAATAGCTGACATGCAAGGATACCTACTACGACACCGGCTATCGCTCCTGCTTGCACAACAAATCCGCGCCAAAAGCCATAGGCAAGCGATGCCAACGTAATTACCAAGATAATAATATCTATCACTTCCATTTCTTAATGTATTCTTTCTTTTTTAGCCCACAAAATTACTCATTTTTCTTCATATATGCAAGAACGACAACATAAGAATAATGCGTAACTAACAGTGAGCACAAAGAGGCAAAAGAAATACGGATACCCTTTACAATCCCTATCCAAATATCCCTAAATACTTACCTCGCAGACCTGACCGGTCCCGCAACCTTACTGCGCCGGTTTAATTTTTCTTAGCCCTATTCGCAGTTCGCTGCTGGTGAAGCATAAGCTCGCGGTTAAATTTCCGTTCAGCAGACTTTAGGAGGAAAAGTTGTTTTTTAGTAAGGATAGTTCGAAGCTTTTCAAGGTAAGATTTCTCAATCTCGCCTTCTTTTATTTTCAGCTCAAAAAGGGCATCAGTCGCCGTGTCATATTCAAGGTCTGACACCTCCTCAGCCTCCATCAGCTTCTTTTCAAAGTCACGCGTCTCATTGGTGATTTTTGCCGTTTCATCTTCCATGCGGTCGTAAACGTCAAAAAATGGCATTTCCTGGTCTTTGGTCAGCTCAAGCTGCTTTGAGAGGAAACGGTGTTTGTATTCGCGAAATTCTTTCTTAAACTGCACAAGGTCTGAGTCTTCCTGACCGCGTGCATATACACTGAGACTATTAGCAAATAGTGCTACGAGAGATAATAAAAATATGATGCGTTTCATATTCGTGCAATAATGGTGGAGAGTGGAAAAACTATTGTATGATTGAGTCACACATGTCTATAGAGTCCTCGTATGTGTATATTTCTTCCGGCGAGAGACCTGTTTCATAAAGCGACTCGATAATTTCATTGTCGTCAACACTGTTTATGATATCATTATCCAATACGCCATTGTCTATTGCGGCGGTGACCGCTGGATAATTGTCTATATTGAGGTCTGCACTTGGAGACCTCATCATGTCAAACATCTTCATCATGCAAAATATGCCGGCAAACATAGCCGCCATGTACGCATAGGGGCGGACACGAAACCACAGACGCTGACGCTCTGAAATCTCCGGAACCTTTTGCTTTTCCGGCAGAGACGATATCATTTTTGCAGTGAAATCGTCAAAGTAACCCTCCGGGACGGTCATCCCCTCCCGGCGGTTTACTTTGCCTAATATGTCTTTGTCTTTACTCATGTATTATTACTTAATCTGAATATATGACTTTATCTGTAATAAAAAGTTTAATCGTTATTCTCAAAAAATTGCTCAATTTTTTTCACGGCAAGGTGATATGAAGCCTTCAGCGCACCAACCGACGTCCCAAGGATGTCGCTCATCTGCTCATATTTCATCTCGTCGTAATACTTCATATTAAACACAATACGCTGTTTCTCAGGCAGCGTAGCTATCGCTTGACGCAGCTTCAGCGCAACTTCGTCACCATCTACAAACTCATCGGCTGCTATACTGTTTATTATTGCGCTTTCCTGGTCATCAAGCGAGATGTTTTGCCGCTTACGTTCTTTTTCAAGGAATGTTATACTCTCGTTCAGAGCTATTTTATAAAGCCATGTGGAGAGCTTTGCCTCGCCGCGGAAATTTTCGATATACATCCACGCCTTCATAAACGTGTTTTGCAACAAGTCGTTTGCATCATCGTGCGACACTACAAGGCGGCGGATTTGCCAGTAAAGAGGCTCACTATACAGCTTTATCACCTCTGCAAAGGCGGCACGACAAGTCGACTCGTCCTGTAGGCGAGCTATCAGCTTTGCATCTTCCTGAGGTATCTCCACTGCCATTTTATTCTTTTCCTGAAATTTCTCCGTAAAGTTACTACATTTTTCCGAATTAGCTGCAATCATATCCGTAAAAAAGGTAATTACATCCGAAATATGGGTTAATTGTATCACGACTTTTAATACTAATTTTGCATCGTAAAAGGATTATATGTAATACAGCAATGGGCAATTGCAATATTACGGGTTTAAGGTTAAAAACAGTTATACCACACTCCCTCATTTTTTAATTAGCGCAATGTGGTAGAGACCTCGGTTCGTAGAGATACGTGCCGAGGTCGCTTTTACCATATTTTAATATATATTATGTAGTATTACGAATTTATTGTGCAGTATTACGGAAAAAAAGTTGTAATTTTGCACTCGGAAAAAAATATTGACGCGTATATATGACGAAATACTCACATAACTATCTATGCAGCTTGTTGCTAATTGTTCCATCATTTTGCTTTGCCGGCGAGAATATCAGCCAGTGGAGCGACTCTGTGGTAACTCTTAGCGACGTCACTGTCACCACTATCAAAAATGTCAATATGCGTAACGACGACCCCGTTTCAGTTACTATGCTCGGAGACAAGGACGTTAAAAGCCACGACATTCAGGCTATTAAAGAGGCTGCGGTCTTGACCCCAAACTTCTATATTCCTGACTACGGAAGCCGAATGACTTCATCTATCTATGTGAGAGGTATGGGCGCGAGAATAGACCAGCCTATCGTTGGGCTGAACGTAGACAATGTTCCTACGCTAAACAAGGACAGCTACGATTTCGACATCTTTGACATTCAGAGAATCGACCTTTACCGCGGTCCGCAGAGCACCATGTATGGCAGAAACACTATGGGCGGACTTATTAACATTTACACGCCTTCCGCCTTGGGACAAAAGCGCGTAAAAGCTATGGTAAAATACGGCTCGCGAAATACCACCACCGCTGCCGCCGCTTTATACCACCCTCTCGGTGAATACGCAGGCACATCCCTCACTCTCTCATATAATCACACCGACGGTTTTTTCACAAACCTCTACAATGGCAAAAAAGCTGACAAGGAAGACGCAATTTCCGCTCGCTGGAAAGTACAATATGAGAAAGGCGATTTCAAGGCAATGAACGTCGCCGCTTTTGGCAAAACCTGGCAAGGCGGATACCCTTATCAGTCACTCAAAACTGGCGAGATAAACCATAATGACACCTGCTATTACAATCGACTTACTTTCTCCGACGGACTAACATTGCGTAAGGATTTTGGCAACATTAAATTGTCGTCTATCTCTTCTTTCCAGTATATTAACGACGACATGACTCTCGACCAGGACTTCTCGCCGCTCAAATACTTCACGCTCTCGCAGCTGCGTCACGAATGGGCTGTCACACAAGACATTGTAGCGTCAGGCAAAGTTAAAACCGACTACTCTTGGCTCGGAGGTGCTTACGCATTTTATAAACGCTCAAATATGTCCGCTCCCGTCAATTTCTGGGACGACGGCATAAAAAATCTAATTGAAAACAACTACAATCGCCCCGGAATTATGTATCAAGTAAAATGGGACGAGCGTAACCTCCTGCTTGGTAGCGATTTTACATTGCCTGACTATGGTTTTGCTTTATACCATAGCAGCGCATACGACTTGAGACTTAACAGCCGACACAAAATCACTTTCACCGCAGACATCCGTCTTGACTACGAAAAAGTTGGTATCGACTATCATAACTTTACTAACACCTCATACACAATCTGGAACACTACCGTATCACCTGCCACAATTCACGCACAGGTGCCCGTCGTGATTGACGAGAAAAAATCTCTCTCGCAAGATTTCGTAGAACTGCTCCCAAAATTTACCGTATCATACGAGTTTGGCAAACACCGACATGTGGCATACGCTACGGTATCAAAGGGATACAAAGCCGGCGGGTACAATACACAGATGTTTTCAGACGTTCTACAGCAGAAACTCATGAGCTACATGGGACTCACCGAAAAATACAACGTTGAGAAAATCATCAAATACCGACCGGAATACAGCTGGAACTACGAAGCCGGTATTAAATACTTTGGCAGCCACGTCACTGCTGCCGTATCTGTGTTTTACATAGACTGCCAAGACCAGCAACTCACAATGTTCCCTGACGGCAACACTACTGGACGTATTATGACTAACGCCGGCAAGACACGCAGCTGCGGTACGGAAATATCCATCACCTGGCGACCAAGCGATAACCTGAACTTCGACGGCAGCTATGGTTACACTAACGCTAAATTCGTGGAATTTAACAATGGCAAAGCTGACTATAAAGACAAATTTGTGCCTTACGCACCGCAAAACACGTTTTACACCGGTGCAAATTACAGGCTACGACTCGGCGATGGCATTTTACGCTACTTAATCCTTCACGCCGGAGCAAGAGGCGTTGGTAAAATCTACTGGGACGAGGCTAACAGTGTCGAGCAGCCTTTTTACGTCACCGCCGATGCTTCAATAACTCTCCGCTCTGAAGATTTCTCCCTCCGTCTATGGGCTGAAAACATTACAGACACTGATTACAACGTTTTTTACTTCAAGTCTATCGGCAACGAATTTCTTCAGCAAGGAAAACCCGCATCTTTCGGTGCCACTCTTCGTATTGATATATAATAACCAATAAATAAAACAAGCAATAATCATGAAAATTACCAAGTTTTTATTATCTCTTCTCACCGTATTCACACTCACTTCTTGTCTCGGTGATGATAACAACGACCAGTACTACAACGCCATGCTGACTGAGTGCATCAATTATGTTGAAAACTCCGCCAGCGGAGAGGCTTACGCCATTACCGGAAGCCAGTACACAATGAGCATAAATATCACTCAAAACACTATGGACCTCACAATCTTAGGTATTCAGCTTACACCTGGCGGCGCTTCACTCAGCACTAAGATTGAGGGCATTCAGTGCAGATACGACAGCGAAGGCAATCTCGTCGCTAACGTCAGCTCTCACCAGGGCAACGGCGTCACTATCAGCGACCTTACCTTCAAGATGAGACAGAGATATTTATCTCCTTACGAATATATCCCGGTTTTCGACATTCACTATGTCGTTAACGGTGTTTACTACGTCCGCTCTTTCCAAAACTCTCTCTGCTATTTCGGCTCTACTCGAGTTCTGATTAAGGGAACTGCTACAACTACCGCTACAGACCGCACTTATTACTTTGTCACTTTCGACAAGACTACCATAACAGAAGGTACAAATCTCACTGCCAAACTTTACATCTACGCTGCCAAGTTTGCAGACAAGATGCCGGAAATGGACATGATGATTTTCAACATCCCAGCTACTCTTGGACCTGACGGATTCACTCTCGCCGCAGACAATCTGAAAGTATATACCGGTACTGTTTCAAATCCTATTGAACAGCCTGACTATGGCGTTACAGACTTCAAAGCAACTGCTAACATCGCTTCCGGCATGAACATGACTTTCACTGCTGCAAACCGTTTCGACCTCTCAGCCACACTCGGATACGACTTCACTGAAGGTGTCAAAGACATGCTCGGACAGTAATAACAGACTTATACTTATCACTATTTCGGACGCTGAAAGGCGTCCGTTTTTTTTACATAATGAGTATGTAACATTTTTATGAGCCCTTTTTATGCATCCTTGCACATTTTAATAATTATTCCTATTATTGCTGTAATATATATTGGGGCGTGACCTTCAAAGTCCGCCCCTTTTTTCTTTTATCTTTACACACCATGAGAAGCCATGGCCATCTGATACCTGAATAGTCAATCTAAAATGCTTTCCTGTATTTACCCTCATCAGCATCCTCAAGGATACTAAGGTATGAAGCAAAGCGTGATGCGGATATCAAGCTATTCTCCACCGCATCTCTTACTGCACACCCCGGCTCGTGAGTGTGTGTACAGTCTCCATAACGGCAATCTGCACTAATGCGGAATATTTCCGGAAAATAGTGAGCAACCTCATGCCGTTCCATCTCTATCGTGCCAAAGCCGCGTACTCCCGGCGTATCTATTAGCCAGCCCCCGGCTTCTGAAAACTCATACATCTCTGAAAATGTAGTCGTATGTACTCCCGTATCGTGTACGTCGGATATCTCCTCCGTCTTCAGGTCAAGACCCGGGATTAGGCAATTTATAAGCGTTGATTTCCCCACTCCTGAATTACCCGAGAATAGGCATATTTTGCCCGCAAGTTTCCGGCGAAGCTCTTCTATTCCCTCTCCCGTCTCTGCCGACATCAACGCAACATCATACCCTATCGAGCGATAGAGATATGCTACTGCATCAAGAAGTTCGCGGTCCTCTTCATCTTCAAGCAAGTCTATTTTATTGATGGCAATTAGTGCTTTTACACCATAAGCCTCTGCCGTTGCAAGAAAACGGTCGATAAACGTTGTGGATGTCGTTGGATGCAACAGCGTCACTACAAGCACTGCCACATCCACATTCGCCGCAAGAATATGAGACTCTTTTGAAAGGTTACTCGCGCGGCGGATAATATAGTTCTTGCGTGGTTCTATTGCTGTGATATAGCCCGTTCCATCATCATTAACGGATACCGTCACATAGTCGCCTACCGCTACCGGATTTGTCGTGCGTATCCCTTTAAGACGGAATTTCCCTTTCACTGCGCACGCGCACTCCTCTCCCGTGGCAAGGTCTCTCACCACATATCTGCTACCCGTATTTCTTATTACTAATCCTTTCATCGCTACTGGTATCTTTCATCAAGGGCTGAATATACTGCGGCAAATGCCTCATCTGTCTTTGCGCGGATTTCAGACTCTGTTGCCGGAGGTGCTATTGGTTTATGAATAGTCAAAGTTATTTTGCCATATTGTGGCAGAATACTGTTGCGGGTCATAACCTCGTATGCGCCATTTATCGTTATTGGAACAAGCGGCAAACCAAACTCTTGCGCAAGCTGAAATGCTCCGCGTTTAAAGCGGCTCATCTTGCCCGTTTTCGTGCGAGAACCCTCCGGAAACACCACAAGCGACATTCCGTCTTTCAATTCGCTCTCTGCTCGTTGCATCGTGGATTTCACGGCACCAAGTCCACTGTTATCCACAAAGATATGACCGGCTCGGCGGCATGCAAAACCTATAAACGGGATATTCTCAAGGCTTTTCTTCATCATCCACTTAAAATTATGGTTTAGATAGCCATATATGGAAAATATGTCGTATGCTCCCTGGTGATTGGCAACGAAAACGTATGACTTGTCTTCTTCAAAATTCTCTCTGCCTTTAACCTCTACCCTGACAAGGGTAAGCGCACAGAATATCCGAGCCCAAATGTGAGACGGATAATAACCCCACCATTTTCCACCAAACATAATAGAGCCGACGCCAGTAAGCAGTGCCGTAAGAATTGTTGCCACAAGCAGTATCGGCATTGCGATACAGATAAAGTATATATAGTATAGTGCCTTAATCATCGCCGCAGATTTTACTGCAAAAATACAAATATTTTTTTGATTGGCAAAAAATATTAAACAAGAAGGGGACACAACTATTAGTGCGCCCCCTTGCTTTTATTTGATTTTAAAATTTGCTTATTAGATTACGCCCTGTTCCATCATTGCATTGGCAACCTTCATAAAGCCTGCAATATTTGCGCCCTTCATATAGTTGAGGTAGCCGTCTGGTTCTACACCATACTTAACGCACTGTGTGTGTATATCCTTCATTATCTGATGAAGCTTTGCGTCAACTTCCTCTGCTGTCCACTGTAAGTGCTCTGCATTCTGAGTCATTTCAAGACCTGATGTTGCTACACCGCCTGCATTCACTGCCTTGCCTGGAGCGTATGTAATGCGGGCATTGATAAATGTATCAATAGCCTCTGGTGTACAACCCATGTTTGAAACTTCTGCTACGAGTTTAACGCCGTTTGCTACAAGCTGAGCTGCATCTTCGCCTGATACCTCATTCTGTGTTGCGCATGGAAGTGCGATATCTACTTTCTGTTCCCATGGTCTGCGACCTGGATAGAATGTTGCACTTGGATATTTTTCTGCGTATGGTGCTACGATATCATCGCCTGAAGCGCGGAGCTCAAGCATATAGTCGATTTTTTCGCCGCTGATGCCTTCCGGGTCATATACATAGCCGTCAGGACCTGAGATTGTTACTACCTTTGCTCCAAGTTCTGTTGCCTTCTTCGCTGCTCCCCATGCCACGTTTCCAAAGCCTGAGATTGCTATTGTCTTGCCCTTGAGGTCTTCATTTGTGCGGGCAAGTATGTTCTGCACAAAGTAGAGTGCTCCATAGCCTGTTGCCTCTGGACGGATACGTGAGCCGCCGAAGTCAAGACCCTTGCCTGTAAATGTTCCGGTACACTGGTTCATCAGTTTCTTGTACATTCCGTACATATAGCCTACTTCACGGCCACCTACACCGATATCGCCTGCTGGTACGTCACGGTCTGGACCGAGGTGCTTCCATAGGCAGAGGATAAATGCCTGGCAGAAACGCATGATTTCACGGTCGCTCTTGCCGCGTGGTGAGAAGTCGCTTCCTCCCTTGCCACCTCCCATTGGAAGTGTTGTAAGTGCGTTCTTAAATGTCTGTTCAAATCCAAGGAATTTGAGGATTGACAGGTTTACAGATGCGTGGAAACGGATACCTCCCTTGTATGGACCTATCGCATTGTTGAATTGTACGCGGTAGCCAAGGTTGTTCTGGATTTCACCCTTATCGTCTATCCAAGTAACTCGGAATGTTACGATACGGTCTGGCTCTACCATTCGTTCTACGATTTTGTTCTTTTCAAACTCAGGGTGCTGGTTATAAACGTCTGCTACAGAGATGAGAACCTCGCGCACTGCCTGGAGGTACTCTTTTTCACCTGGATGCTTTGCTTCCAGGGCGCTCATGATACTATTAATATCCATAATGATATATAGAAATTAGAAATAAGATTATTGTTCCGCAAAGGTACAACTATTCTTTTAATTAAACTAATAATTTTCAAGAATTATTTTTGTGCTTAGAGCCTGTTTCAGGGCAAATGTTAAAAGCAGAGGTTGCATAGTTTGAGGTGAGTTTTGTTTTGAGCCAAAGGAGCATAGCGAGCTATGTGACTGCGGCGAAAAACGAAAATCGCCCAAAATATGCGACAATGATGCACATTATTTTGCTGAAATCACCTTTGCACGAACAAAGATGCTCAATGACAGCCCGCCTCTGCTTTGACATTTGTTGTGAAAACAGGCTCTTAGCAGCCTGTTATCCTAAAAACCGCATAATTACAGCATCTTGCGCAGATTACGATTTATAAGTAAAAAACTATACCCTTCGGATTCTTCCAAAGGGTATAGCCTAATTGTAAGTTTGCTGGAGGCTTATCGCCTCTGCTTGTATTTATCGGATTACCGCTTTCTGTGCGCGGATAATGCCGTCTACGTCTTTAACCTTGACGATGTAGAGACCGCGGAGAGCGGATACTTCTACAGTCTG
>CALYOL010000007.1 GCA_945231345.1 uncultured Porphyromonadaceae bacterium | reverse complement strand
TGGTAGGCAAAAAATGGCAGAAAAGGGGGCGAATGAAATAATAAAAGCCTGCTTTAATGCTCGTTTCTTAAAGCAGGCTAATACATTGCAGGAAATTAAAAGTCAATCTGTAGCAGATTTTTCATCTTTGTCACTTTTCCAATATGTTAGGTACGCCGCAAATATTATTGGAGCAACAACCATACACAAAATGTCCTGAGTTCCCCAACTAATGGTTTCTGAAAAGACGACTGCTTTCATAAAATAAACCCAAACAAATCCACATATAGCAGTGACAAAAAATCTTATAATTTTCTTCATACACAAAGTAATGATTACAAAATAAAATCAGGGGGCACTATTTAGCGCCCCTGATTTGTGTAATATGCAAGACTAATCATCGATTAGAAAAGCTGAGTCTTGTTAGGATTGATGCAGACACCAAGGATAGCGTCGCTTGTTTCACCATAGCGTTTGCACTTCTTAGTGTCAGGGTCATAGTAAACAATACCCTGTCCGAGCTTGGAAGCGTCGTTCTCTACAGGACGGAAGCCGAAGTATACACGTCCCGTCTCCTGGTCGATAGCGAACTGTGATGTATACACACCTTCATCCGAAGTAGTGTTGATTGGGTCTGCTTCCATGGCGATTTTTACTACGGCGTCATTCATAGAGAGTACGTCGTTATCACCCGGCAGGTTATATACGTTCAGACCTTCGTCTGCTGCAAGACGCCATATATACAGGGCTTTGCGCTGCTCATCGATAGCGAATGTACGGAGCTTTATACCCTGGCATACGATTGGATAAGGAGATGCTGCCTTGTCCGCATCAGCCTTTGTAGTGTAGATATCGCTGTCTTTGAAGCGGTAGATGCCGTTTCCTGAGTAGTTTTTAGCCCACCACCACATACCTTTTGAATCGCGGAGGAAACCTGCAGAGATTGCACCGAATGCTATACCACGACCATAATATGGGATAAGTTCATTGTGGAACACATAAGATGTGCGCTGACCTGCTGTTGTAGCAGATACTACTTCGCCGCGAGCGGTTAGGTCGATAGAGCTTACACCCTGGTTACGGTCTGAGAAGTAAAGCTGACCATTGTATACAAAACCCTGGAATGGGTCGTTAAACGCATAGCCGCCTACGTTTGTCACTACTGTGTTCACGCCTGTTCCATCTGTACGCATTGCTGTGATATATCCGTCGCCGAGAGTACCTGCCTCATCGTTTACATAGTAATACTGCTTACCTGCATCAAGGATATATATCCAGCCTTCTTTTACCATTTGACCTTCGTCATTTTCCACATTCACCTCGCCGTAGCAGATGTTGAACGGGCTGTTACCAGACTTCACACCCATATCGTAAGGCATAATCTTTGTGCCTTTAGGAAGAAGTGATGAGTCAATCAGCTTAATAGCCTTGATATTGCCGTCGCGCTGCGCATAGTACAATGTTGGAGCTTCTACAGATGAACCAACCTGCACGTTGAGGTATGCGTCTTCAAGGCGACGGTTTTCACCATCTATATCAAAGTAAGTCTGAATTTCGATTCTCTGTGAGCCGATGTGCTTGAAAGACACTTCACCCGGATAGGAGATAGTCCCGTCACTTTCAGCATAGCCTGTAAATGTGGTAAGTTCCTTGCCATCAGGTCCTGTTGTGCCTTCAGGGAAAGTCCACTCATAGCGAACTCTGAGATTTTCCGGATTAGGCAGGGCGAGCTTGAAAGACACCTTGGTGTCGTTGATAAGGATTATGTCTGTTGACTGTTCTGCGACACTCAATGTTGGAGCGATGTCGTAGATGAGCAGAGGCTGTTCTTTGCTGCCAACGCCATCAAGGGTAAGTTTTACGTTGTAAACACCGGCTTCCTTGTATTTGTGTACAGGGTTTGTCTCTGTAGATGTTGTACCGTCGCCGAAGTCCCATGTAAATGAGCCTGTCTTGGCTGATGTGTTGGTGAACTGAATGCTCGAAACTACGTAATAGTCAAGAGTGTATTCATCGCCATCTACGCAGTAGCTGAAGTTGACATCCTCTGATGGGATATCAATATAGTCTGCTTCCTTGTCCACGCAGGCTGTCATTGCGAAAGCCGCAGCGGCAAAAAGCGCGATTTTATTAAATAATTTCATAGTGAATGAATGTTATTAGCAGTTTTGAGAATTAGTTGATATCTATTGTGCGCACGTCTGAAGCTATACCCTCGTTGCCTTCTGTGTCGTAAACGCGGAACTGTGAGTTGAGCTTGTATGTACGGCTGAAGTTTACTGAGTATACCTTGTTTGCTGTGTCGTAAATCCACTCGTCAAACGAAATGAGCTGCAGCAGTTGCTTGAATGCTGCGAAATATTCCGGGCGGATTGTTGAAATGATGCTACCTGCATCGTCATCATAGCGACAG
Organism: uncultured Porphyromonadaceae bacterium; assembly: GCA_945231345.1. Lineage (GTDB taxonomy): Bacteria > Bacteroidota > Bacteroidia > Bacteroidales > Muribaculaceae > CAJUPY01. The sequence goes on along the minus strand of CALYOL010000007.1, from coordinate 26,226 downwards.
AACACCCAGTGGCATGATTTGTACACTGGATAGTAGTTTACGCCTTCTATCGGGGTGTATTCCATACCTACTTCGTGATAAACCTTTTCACCTGCTTCGTCTATTGTGATATAGTAGTAGCCTGTGATACCTGCCTCATAGTGCTGAGTAGTTGAATACCAGCGGTCAGACTTGTCACCCGTTCCGTTGTCAGACTTCATGTCGATGTCTGTAGGGAGTGACACTCCTGCTGCCGCATTTGCCTCAGCAAACTGCTCGTTTGTATAAGGATAGTTGATATAGATATACTTCAGAGCCTCATAGTATGTGTTATCCTTTGTGAGGAGGTCCACTACTGTTGTCATGAACTCGCTCTTGAAGTTTTCCGGATAGAAACTGTCAAACTTATACTGGTCCCAAGTTGATACGTTCATCCAGCTTACCGGAGAAAGAGTGACTGACGTTGGCACCTTTCCTGCGATAACAAATTCGCGTCCGTCCCATTCTGCAAGCGAGTGTGGGAACTGTGCGATTGACTGATTAGCGCGTACAGTCTCTGTGTTTGTGACTGTCTGAGTGTAGCTGAAGGTCTTGCCCGCAAGCTTTACTGACGCCTCGGCATTTTCACTTCTTACAATTTCACACCACACTTCGCTGCGCTCTGGCTGATGACCGTCTTCTGTGTAGTATTTGCCTTTAAATTCAAAGCTCTCGCCGGCCTTACATGCGGTGGAAGTGACTTCCCAATATGCGGTTGGCAGACGATTGCCCATATCCATGTTTTCGTCAAACAAATCGTGCTTAGCGCAAGATGTGAGTGCACCGACTGCGATAGCCAAGAAGCCTAATTTATATATAAATTTCATAGCTTTATTTCTGTTTAAATGATTATAAAACGTTTAATCGGATTACTCTGCAGTAAGACTCTTGCGAACACCTGCTTCTTCTGCCCAAATCATTGGCTTGCGGAGCCACAGGTAGTTTTTGTATGCTCCCAGGCGTTCGAGTTCTGCGCGGTTATACTTATCTTCTGTTTCAGGGTCGTAGTTTAGACGCTGTATCCAGCAGTTTTCCTTTTCTGCCTCTGTCAGTCCATCTACCCAGTATGCTGAATACAGGTTATATGGACGGCGGAGTGTTGGATAGATTATTTCCTTTGCATCGCCTATACCATAGCCGTTTCGGTTGTTTGAGAAGTGGTAGCGACGCATATCTGTATACTGCTCCGGCTGCATATACATTGCTATGTATTTCTGCTCCATCAGGTCTGAAAGTGTATAGTTCGCTTCATCGAAGAACCAACGCTTGTTACCTACTTCTGTACATGGAAGTGTCTTTGGATTTACACTGCTGCCGATATTGTCAAGGAACGCTGTCACAACGTTTTCAAAACGCTGCTTGTCACGCTTCTGGGCTGCCTCAGCTATCAGGTTTGGCACATTGCCCTGTCCTGGATAAAGACCGCCATTGTCTGCAAGGAATCGGTCTAAGTGACGCTGGATGTTCCACTGTGTAGCCTCCTTTGCAAGCTGGCATGCACGTCCCTTATTACCCATCCAATACTGAGCTTCTGCCTGGATGAAATAGAGCTCTTCCATTGTGAAGAGGCAGTTGTAAGCGTCATTGCCGCCTGCATATGCTCCTGCATACAGTTTTGGATAGTGTGCCTGCTTATATGTTGAGCCTGCGCCGATATTGTTTTCGAGGCAGCGATACATTGTAGTCTTGCTATCCGGCTGGAGTGCTGTCTTAGGTCCTTCCTGTGGAACCATGAGCAGATATAGACGTGGGTCTGTACCATATGCATTGTTGGCGTTCCACACACCCTGATTATCTGTTCCCGGGTTGAGAAGACCGAGGAGGTCTACTGCAAAGAACTTAGATGGCACCGCGCTGGTCAACTGGTTGTCACGAGACTCCCATGAGTTAATCTTTGGCTGGCTTTCGCTCCATGGTGCATTCTGCTCACCTGTGCCGCCGTAAAAGTTATAGCGTGGCTCATTACCGAACCATGCACCATAGCGGAGGTCGCCTGAACGCCAGATGTCAATAGCCTTCTGCGCTGCATCATAGATTGCCTGGCAAGTAGCCTGGCTGCAGTCGATGTTTGGAATGTTACGAAGAAGAAGACGTGCCTTGATAGCATATACAAGACCCTTCCACATGTTCAAGTCACCGGAATAGATGCGGTCCATGCTCTGTGAGACTGGCAGGTTTGAAGGATTGTTGATATAGTTATCGTCTTCATAAAGCTTAATGAGCTCCTCGATTTCATCAAACATATACTTATAGATTGATGCCTGAGTATCATATTTTGGCGCATTGCTCTGGTATGCCTCTGTGCGTGGCATATCACCGAATGCGTCGGTTGTGAGCTGCATAGACTGCAACTGGATTGTGCGGGCGATAAGCTCAAAGTTTGGTGAGTTTACTGCCTTTGAGTTTTCAATCAGGATATTGCCGTTACGACCAATATCATAGAAGTGACGACGCCACTGTGGGTGACGGTTCATTGACAGGAACTCCCATCCGCTCTTGTATGCGTATGAGCCTGTCTGGCTCTTACCCATAGTGGTAAGGCACTGTGAGAGATAGATGTAATATTCTGAGTGGTCATACACCTGCTGGTTTGCATAGAACACAAGCACAGGAAGACCCTGAGATACTTCGTTAGTGTGGGCTTTGTCCGGATTGACATTTTCCTTAAGAACGTCTTCGCACCCGGTGAGGCTCATCCCCAACAGAAGTGAAAGTGCTAAAAATTTGATTTTGTTCATAGCGTTAATTTTTTACTATTGAGGAATTTAATTAAAATGTGAAGTTCACGTTAAAGTTAAAGCTGCGGAGTGATGGTACTGAATAGTTATCGATACCCATTGAACCTGTACCGCTACCTGCGCTGTTCATCACCTGTGGGTCACAGCCTGTATACTTAGTGAGGAGGAAGAGGTTTCTTCCTGTCAGTGAGCACTTAAGACCCTTGATAGGATTTGAGCTGCCAAGTTTCTTCATCAGCTTGCTGAAGTCGTATGCTACTGTCACATAGCTCAAACGAATGTATGAACCATCTTCAATGAAGTTTGAAGATACGTTATATACATAGTTGGAGATTGTCTGCTGGTCAAGGATGATTGGTTTTGTGTTAGGTACGTATGTTCCGTCTTCCTGCTCTACAACTCCTTTGAATACTGCCTGACGGTTGCGGTAGTTTTCAAGTACGTATGCCTGACCGTTTGAGATAAGTCCGCGACCTGTTACGTTTGCTACATCACCACCTACACGACCGTCTACAAGGAATGACACTGAAAGGTCTTTCCATGCAAAGTTTGAACCGAAGCCAAGGAGGAAGTCCGGCTCACGGTTACCGATAAGTACACTCTTTGTAGGATTGATTTTTGGATAGCCGTTTTCGTCACAGATTATCTGACCGTCTTCTGTACGGAGGTAATCCTTACCGGAAATTGCTGTACTTGAGCCATTCAGGAATGCTGAAGCGAAGATATCACCAAACTGTCCACCCTGGATTTCTGTGATGTCATCTGGAAGGCTGCGTACCTTACCGCGGTTCAGTGAGAAGTTTACTGTAGCTGTCCATGTGAAGTCACGGTTTTGGATAATGTCCTGGTTAAGTGTTGCCTCAATACCATAGTTTTCAACACATCCCTCATTTCGTGTCTGGAGGATTGTTCCGGATGCCGGTGATACACGCACTGTCACAATCTGGTTGTCTGCTGTTGTTGAGTAGTATGCAAGGTCAAGGCGTGTCTTTGAATTGAAGAAACGAAGGTCTGCACCTATTTCCCATGTCTTGATAAACTCCGGCTCAAGGTTGCTTGCTGCAACTGATGTGGTCGGGTCTATTGAGAAACCTCCATCTGGGAATGTAGGCCACTTCTTGTATGAAGGTGTGAAGAGGTAGCTTGCACAGTCCTTACCTACCTTTGCCCAGTTTCCGCGGATTTTTCCATATGAGAACCAGTCGTTATGTAGATTGAACAGTTCTGAGAAAATCACACCCGCTGTCACTGATGGATAGAAGTATGAATTTTTGTTTGCCTGTTTCAGGCGTGATGTGCCGTCAAGACGTCCCGTTACTGACAGCTGTGCCATTCCCTTATAGTCATAGCGCAATTCGCCAAACCATCCATACTTGTTCCATTCTGTATGGTAAAGAGAAATATTTGAAGTACTGAACCACTGGTCTGAGATATTATTCAGTGAGTAATATTCACCACCGAGGATAAACTCAGTACCATTCATGTTTGCTTCGTATGCCTTTGATTCTGTATATTCACCACCGAAGAATGCACTCACGTTGTGTTCTTTTGTGATATCGTATGAATAATTTACAAGACCTTGTACTACAAGGCGCTCGCTGCGTGAAGGGCTGAATGAGTATGAACCCTGACGAGACGCATAAGACTCATACAGTGCGCTACCCTTAAGCTCTTCCAATGGAACTGTAAACTCATCGCCTTTGAAACGCTGGCGGCTCCATGAGTCGTATGTTGAGTGACCCTTATCATAGCTTACCTTACCTGTGAATTTAAGGTTCTTGATTGGCTCCCATGATAGCTGACCATTGAGGATTACACGGTTGCTCTGTGTCTGAGACCAGTCCATATAGCGACCATAGAATGGTGATACTGTTGCATTGATGCGGCTTGCGTCTGTCAGCTCGTCCCATGCATCATAGCGGTTGCTCCAGTTTGGATAGCCCTCAAGCGTGCGATAGTCGCTCATATCCTTATTGATAGCCCATCCATAGATGGTAGACATTGAGTTTCCAAAGCCACGGCTCTTTGAATCAATATAGTTTACTGAAGCAAGTGCCTTAACTGTATTTGAAATGTCAAAGTTACCTTTCAGGAATACACCAAGTTTCTTCTTATAGTCGTCGTGTACGATACCTTCTGCATCAAGGTAGTTTACAGATGCGTATGCAGAGAATTTTTCGCTACCGCCTGACACTGAGAAGTCATACTTCTGCTGGAAACCTGTTCCAAGGAATGCATCCACATTGTCATAGATTTTCTCGTCTGCATTAAGGCGTGGACCCCAGCCACCTGCTGTATTTGTAGTATAGAAACCATTGCTACCCGGTCCGTATACCTGCTGCAGGCGTGGTGAGCGTAGCGCTTCTGAAATTTCCCAGCCGCCTGATGCTGTTGTCTTGATTTCACCCTTCTTACCGCTCTTTGTTGTAATGAGGATTACACCGTTGGCACCTTCAGTACCGTAAAGTGATGATGCTGCTGCACCTTTCAGCACGCTCATGCTCTCGATATCATTAGGGTTGATATCTGCCATGGATGATGCTGCACCGCGCACTGCCATACCATCGATTACGAACAGTGGCTCGTTGTTCTGAGTGCTGTTGATTGATGAAATTGAACGGATGATAATCTGTGATGATGAGTTTGGAGAACCACCTGCCATTGACACCTGCACACCCGCTACCTTACCCTGAAGGGTGTTTACGAAGTTGGTGCTCTGACCTGCGGTCAACTCATCACTGTTCAGAGCCTGCACTGCATAGTTCAGTTTCTTCTTTTCCTGAACCTGTCCCATGGCTGTCACTACGACTTCCTGGAGGACTGTCGCATTCTCGCTCATTACAATGTCTATCACACTACGGCTGCCTACTTTTTCCGTTACGGGATTCATTCCCACATAAGTAAACACCAAAACTGCATCGTCGCTTTTGACGTCGATTGAATATTTTCCATCTATGTCAGTGGTGGTGCCCACTTGGGTCCCCTTTACCATTACTGACGCACCTATGACTACGTCACCATCACTCGCCTGAGTGACTGTACCTGTCACGGTGCGACCCATCATGGTCACCGCTACGATAGAAAACAACAGAAACATTAGCTGTTTTTTCATAATTAATCTGTCATTTAGTTTTATTGGGTTAGTTAATATTTTCACCTTTTGGGTTGATATTTAAGGATTTAACGCCAGGTTGTAAGTCTTTTTCCGCGTGACCTGGCACTGCTGCTTTTTTTCTGCTGACTTCCTATATGCTTACTTTTACACTATTCTTGGCAAAGTTATGCTTTTTTTTTCAATTACAGCACAATTTTTCCGAAAATTTTTATCGCTTTATGATTTATAAACATTTTTTCACACACAAGGCTCCTCTATCCGATTTCTTGCCAAAAATTTTGTCATTTAAACAGAATTTTATATTTTTGTGGGAAATATTTGTCTTATAAAGATTATACTATTATGGCTCAACTCTTAGAACTAATAACCACTTGGGAATTTTGGCTCATCCTTGCCGCCGTTTGCGTTATCCTCGAGCTGATTACTAACACTTTTGCTATGTTTGCTATGGCTGGAGGATGCGTCCTCGCCGTTTTAGCACAGCTCTTCGGAGGTGGACTCGCAGCTCAGCTTATCGCTTTCTCCATTGGCGCGGTCTTTTCATTCGTTTGCCTTAAGCCTATAGCTAAAAAGCACCTCGAAAGCAAGGAAAGCGCTAACTACAAAAGCAATATTGACGCTCTCGTCGGTAGGGAAGCTCTCGCTTGCCAAGACTCTGACGATAACGGCATCACTCGCGTAAAAATCGACGGCGACAACTGGCAAGCGCGAACTAAAGACCTTTCTCCTGTCATCAAAGGCAACAGAATTAAAGTAGTAGGATACGAATCCATCGTCCTTATCGTTGAAATCATTTAATTACTTATTTTTATATTTCATTTACTATGACTACAGAAACCCTTATTTTTCTCGGACTAATAGCCCTTATCGTTTTGATATTGGTCTTTAACGGCGTTATCGTCGTGCCTCAGTCTGAAACACGCGTCATTGAAAGGCTCGGACGATTTCACAGTGTCCTGAACCCGGGTCTTAACCTCATCTGGCCTTTTATCGACAAGGCTAAACTCGTTTATGTCCGCAAAGTCGAAAGCGCCGGATATGGCAGAACTATCGTCAGAATGTCCACCACACCCGTCATCGACCTCCGCGAACAAGTTTACGATTTCCCTTCACAGCAAGTTATCACCAAAGACAACGTTACTACGGAAATCAACGCCCTTCTATACTTCCAAATCGTTGACCCAAAAAAGGCTGTTTACGAAATTGACAACCTCCCTAACGCTATTGAAAAGCTGACTCAGACCTCGCTACGTAACGTCATCGGTGAACTCGAACTCGACGAGACTCTCACCTCTCGCGACACTATCAACTCCAAGCTTCAGGCCATACTCGACGACGCTACTAACAAATGGGGCGTTAAAGTTAACCGCGTCGAGCTGCAAGACATCACTCCTCCGGGTAGCGTTCGTGAAGCAATGGAAAAGCAAATGCAAGCTGAACGTAACCGCCGTGCTGAAATCCTTAAAGCCGAAGGTGAAAAGAAATCCCGAATCCTCCGCTCTGAAGGTGAACGCGAATCGGAAGTCAACGCCGCTGAAGCTATCAGACAGGCTGAAATCCTGCGCGCTGAAGGTGAGGCTAAAGCACAAATCCTTCGTGCCGAAGCCGAAGCCGAAGCTATCAGACGCGTTGCCGAAGCTATCAAAGACACCAAGACTGACCCGGCTACTTACATGCTCGCCGTAAAATACATCGAAGCTCTACAGGAAATGGTTTCCGGAAAAGACGGCAAAACCGTTTACATCCCTTACGAGGCTTCCGGCATCTTGTCTTCTATCGGTTCTATCAAGACTCTATTCAATCAGAAATAAGAATAAAATCTTACATAAACGTCAAAAGGGCTGTCTCACGACAGCCCTTTCTGATGAATAAACCAATCATTATCACATTTCTTGCAATGGAAAAAGTAATTTTTGCTATGTAATACTAAAACAATCACGGCTTAAAAAAGTTTGCCGAAATTGGAATTTTATTGTTCTTTAACATCTGTAACATTCAGGCAAGCGTAAATATTTTTCGCCACAACGTCCGCAACATACTCCGGCTCTTGTTCCCTCACCACCGCTATTGTATTGATAATCTGACGAATATCATACTCCGACGTATCAGTTTCCAAGAGCAGATGAGTGTCCGGAATAATCCGTACAGTATCCGGATTAAATTTTTCTCCTATTGAAATATAAAAACCTGAATTAAGCAACTGCTGAGCCAAACCCGGCTTTCCTCGGAAACCATGCAATATCCACGGCATCGTCGGGCTCATTCGTTTTCTTAGTGGAATAAGTATATCTGCTGACTTTACGGCATGAATTATCAGCGGAAGACCGTGACGCTCGCTCATCTGAGCCTGAACCTCAAAAATCCGCTTCTGAAGCTCTACCTTTTCGCCCCTCATGCGGTCTATACCACACTCGCCTATTGCAACAACACGCGGGTCTGACAACTTAGACTCGAACGCAACAAAATCAAGCGGATTAAATATTTTCCACGGATGGATACCTACAGATACATAGCCCTCTCCCTCCGGGATTGCCTCCTCTACCGAGAAAGACGTTACTGCTTCTGACGACAGTTCACCGTGATGATGTATATCAAGTATCATGGTACAGGGTCATAACCCTTTCCTCCCCACGGATGACAACGCAATATACGCTTCAACGCCAGCCAAAAGCCGCGTAGCGGACCATGCTTGCGCAGTGCCTCTATCGCATATTGACTGCAAGTCGGAGTATATCGGCACATGGGTGGAAAAAGTGGCGATATGCACAGTTGATAAAATCTGATGGGGAGTATCAACAGTCCTGAGAAGAAGCGGGACAGCATTTTTCTGCTATTTTTGTCAGGCACTTCACCATTGCGCGGTTTATCTGCCTGAAATCCACAATCTTATCTGCAATATATACAAATGCAATATCAACAGGCTGCTTTACTTCGCCTAATAGCTCTGGGCGATTTAGCCTATAAGACTCGCGAACTCTACGACGAAGCAGCACGCGGTCTACTGCATGGCGCATCCGCCTTTTAGGAACTGATATAAGGAACTTTGGGGTGTCAACATCGGCTTTCCTGGCGCTGTTTACCCTCCACACCACCCGCAATGGGTATGCCAGAATGGCTTCAGCGTCAGCTCCGCGCATAAACAGGGCATCTATCGCTATCGTAGAGCACAGTTTATGCGATTTGTTGAGCCCATAGGGTTTCATGACTCTTTTCCGTCTTTTAACTCTGTAAGATACAGATTAAGAGCCGCCGTCATTGATGGCGCTTTTGGATTGGGCGCCTGGAAGTCAAGTCGAAGACCTGCATCCTCCACAGCCTTAGCCGTTGCTGCACCAAACACCCCTATACGGATTTCTCCCTGCTCGAAATTCGGGAAATTCTTTAGCAGAGAATCTATTCCTGCTGGGCTGAAAAACAGCAACATATCATAGTCAAACGGTTCTTCTGGCGTAAAATCATTGCTCACCGTGCGATACATCACTGCTTTTGAGTACTTGATTTTTGTTTTGTCCAGAGGGCTTACATCTTCCTTGTGTACATCACTCACTGCATACAAGAATTTTTCCTTGCAGTGCTTGTTCATATATTGTACCAGCGTCGGGTCATCCAGCTTGCCCGTACTCCCATGAAAGATTTTGCGCTTTCTGTATATGGTATATTTCTGTAGATACAGTGCTATTGACTCTGTCGTACAGAAATATTTCATCGTCTCAGGAATGGTTATTCGCATTTCCTTGCAGATATGGAAAAAGCTGTCTATCGCAGTCTTTGCCGTAAATATTATCGCCGTATAGTCCGGTATCGAGATTTTCTGCTGGCGAAATTCTTTTGCTGACAGTCCTTCTACCTTTATAAACGGGCGAAAAACCACCTCTACGTTATGACGCTGCGCAATATCAAAATATGGCGACTTGCTGTCAGAGGGCTGCGGTTGGGATACTAAGATTTTCTTTACGCTCACGTTGATTAAAAACTATAGTTTTACTTAATAAATTATCTACACAAAAGCCCAACTTCTGCGTAGATTACAATCAAGGGGATAATTTCGAGAGTGCAAAGGTACAAAATAAAATAAAGCAAAGTGTAAAATTTATCATAAAAAATTCTAAAACCTTTCACGATAAACATCATTTTCACCATCAAAAAAGCTATTAAACCTATGATTATCATCACTTTAGCCGTCGATGGATAAAATGTGGCAAAAAATGCCGGAAAAACCAGTATCAACGACGTAATTGAGGCGGATATATTATATCCTCGTAGCCAAAGACGTGTTGCGCTCTTGTCTGCAAACACATTTCCTACCACCGCATAGGATATAGTCTGAAAAACGTAAAGACCTACTGTGCACAGTGTTATCCACAGTAATTTCTCATTTATCACTTCTATCGTCGCACTGATAGGATTAAAGTGGTAAAACAGCAACAGAGACTGGCATACACACAATTGCAATATCAGTATAAACGACACCCGTACTTCATTCGCCGTATGGTCGTCAAATGCATTTGCTCGCCTTCTTACTCCTATCAGGTCTTCCTGCAGATTTTTAAACATGCGGTTACAGTGATGATAGTTCAGCAGCACTATCACTACAAAACACAGCAAAACTGCCAGCAATGGGCTATCATGACTCGCCGACGGCGTGCGCGGTATCATTTCTTCCCCCTGTAGATAACCCGTCCTGCCGGTTGAACACAACGCCTCATCCTCTGCAGACCACGGAGCTTCGCCTGCAGAGCAATTTGGCTTGTATTCTAAGTATATCGAGTCGTTACTCACTTCTTATTTTTACGCGTACTCTTAAAACGCCACAACATTTCCGCCAGTAGACTTGCCTTCTTTGCGAAGCTTTTCCACAACCGCCACATCACGGCTATATGTAGGATTTTGCTCAAGCAATTCTATCACGTCTTCATCATCATACTGCTCCGGAGAGAGCACGATTACACGTTGAGCGTCAAGGCGGAAACGCTGAGTGGTCGTTCCACCATAGATTTTCTTGATTTTGCTGTCAAGCTCATCTTCTGCCGCGCCTTCTTCTCGTTGCTTTGACGACAGTGGCTGAGGATGTTGCTTATTTACCTTCCTTGAGCCTACAACTGTCTCATACTCCGCATCGCCATCTACGTCAAAACCGGCTACTAACACAGTCATCTTTATATTTTCGCCAAGCTCCGGGTCGATATAGTGACCCCAGATAAACGTAACCTGGTTTTCAAAGCTCTCAGTAAATGCTGCCAACTGGTTTGTCTCCTCCATCTTAAACGGACGCTGCGCCTTCTCATTGTGGTGGATACACACTAATATTTGCCTTGCAGTATAGATATTCTTGTTCTTTAGCAGCGGTGAATTTAGGCAATTATTCAGTGCCTCGGTTATGCGGTATTCTCCTGAACCTACGCCCGTTGATATTATCGCTGAACCCTGGTCGCGCAGGATGGTACACACATCCTTAAGGTCACAGTTCACATAGCCCGTCTTGTTGATAAGGTCTGAGATACTCTTCGCTGCATTACACAGTGTCTCATCAGCCTTATGGAATCCTGTCACAAAGTCAAGGTCCGGATAGATTTCTACAAGGCGCTGGTTGTTTACAAGGAGCAATACGTCTACATTCTTGCGCATCTCCTCTGCCCCGCGAAGTGCCGACCTGATTTTCGGAAGTCCCTCAAAGATAAATGGGATTGTGACTATACCTATTGTCAGTATTCCGCGCTCCTTGGCTATACGTGCAACTACCGGTGCCGCACCTGTTCCTGTGCCGCCTCCCATTCCGGCGGTAATGAACACTACTTTCGTGTCATCGTTAAACAGTGCATTGATTTCTGCCTCACTTTCTTCTGCCGCTTGGCGCGCAAGGTCGGCATTCGCTCCTGCTCCATTGCCTCCGCATGTCTTTGGACCAAGGAGCACCTGGCTTTTTACCTGAGAGCTCTTCAGTGCCTGGCGGTCTGTATTCGCCACTGCATAAGAGATGTCTTCATCTCCCTGCTTATACATATAGTTTACAGCGTTACAGCCACCGCCACCTACTCCCAAAACTTTTATCTGCACCGGGTTAGGCATATTGGCTGGTACGTTGATTGTCGTATCCATTAGGTCTTCTATTGTCATAATTGTTTCCTCCTTAATCCTCGTCTTCGTCTACAAACATCTTCTTTATTCTCAAAAGGGTCGATGCAAAGATATTTGGTTCATCGTCTTTTATCTTTTCAACAACTTTATCTTCACCTTCCTCTTTGCCTATTCGAGGTGTGTCGTCAGGTTTCTCTTCCTCAACAACCGGAGCTGACAGCATATCCGGCTTATCTCGTAGTGCTGACGCATGAGCAAGCAGCGATATCACGTCAATATTATCCTCCTGTCTTTGCGACATGTCCATAAAATCAACAGACATTACTGTTGACCCTGCTCTCACTTCAAGTCCACTCTCCTGGCTCAGGACCTTGTCAAAACCTACAAGTTTCGCTCCTCCGCCAATGAGTACTATTCCGCGAGGCAGCTCTTCCGCCTTTATGCCCGCATAGTCCAGCTGCTTGACAATGTTTGCGATAATTTCACCGGCACGGGCATAAATACACCTGTTCACAGCCTCTATTTCCGGATTTTCCTCCTTATGGTCTGGGTCTATATTTGCCTTCCGGCACTTGAATTCTTCCGCATCGCTTTCAAGACATGAGCGGAACGCCATTATGTCACGGGTTATGTGGCGAGAGCCAAGTGGAAGTGTCACAAGATAGCGCAGACTGTCATTTTTGTATATTGAAACCGTCGTCGTCTCTGCTCCAAAATCCACAAGCATACATCCAAGGCTCTTTTCCTCATTGCTCAGCACAATGTTCGCTATCGCTATCGGGCGTACCGGATACTTTATCACATTCAGTCTTTCATCGCCCTCCTTCAAGTTCTCAAACACGCGGTTGAGGTTTATTTTCAGCTGAGGATTGCAATACACAACATTCATGTTTGCGCGGATTTCGCGGCAATACATACCCAATGGGTTAGACACTGCCCTTCCGTCTACTATAAAATCGCGCGGCTGAACCTTCACCACTTCGCGCTCGCTGACGCCTGTGGATATCGCGCGAGTCTTGAGCTCGCGGATGGTATCCTGACCCACGATGCTTTCTCCCGGAAATTTCAGCTCTATGGCCTTCACTGTAGACATTAACGATTGTCCTCCAAGCGACACCACCGCCATCTCTATCTTCCGGTTCTCAAGTTCCGGATTGCTTTCCAGCTTTTCTCGGATTGACTTGATATGGCTCAATACGTCTGCCGGTTTTATGACGCACCCATAATGAACGATATCAGTAGCTCGCTCCTCCTCTACCGCCACAATTCGCATTTCTGAATTGTCTGCAACGGCTGCTACCGCTCCCTTTATCTTGGAGCTTGATATCTCAAATGCTGCTAAGTATCTATATTTCATAAGTCTTATGTTGAAGTTTCTTGTTTTCTATTAGTTCTTTGGTTTGGGCGATGGGGCTCTTCTCTGTGTCATCAGGCTGTCCGGTATCGCAGTGATGGCATCTATCTGCGATTCCATTGAGCCTATCGAATCATATGAATAATCATATTTCGGTGTCAGGCTCGCCTTCTTTCGCCTCGTGGCTACTACTTGTCCTCGCCATTTCAGCGATATCGTGTCGTAATATTCCCACCCCTTTAGAGGCATAACCTGAGCATAAAACTCCCTCAGGCGCGCTGCCTTATTTCTCAGGTCTTTGACGTCTCCAAGGTTTATCACATGGTTAGAAACCATTGGATATGCTATGATATCGCCACTTGACTCCACTTTATACGATGTGAAATACTTGTTCATTACACTGTCTTCTTTCAGGAAATCTATCAAAGGCAGCAGATTTTTGACAGCACCGGCACTATCCAAATGAGCAACAAATACCGGGACGTCTGCCCTATATGCATAGTTCGAAAGTAGTCGCTTGCCGTCTTTGTTTACATAATACGATTTCCCTCCATCTATTATTCGTGCTACTGGCTGCATCGCCATGATTTCCACATACACATAGGCGGAATCTTTCACATACCGCCGCTCTACCTGCGCCCACTCCACATTCTCAAACTCATTCAGGTGTGTCTCCATCGCATGAAGATTTATCGAAAACAGTGGGACGTCTTTCAGATACGGTACTATCTCATTTATCTTACGCATGGCATCCTCTCGCGTCATAAATTTATTTGCCGTATCTACAAGGCATATTTTAACACCGCAAGACTGCTCCTGTGCCGCCTTCATGTCTGCCAATACAACACCTACCACCAGACCTGCGCCCAGTAGTATCGTCAATATCATGTATATGACAGCGTTTTTAGACATAGCACTAATATTTTTGTCTGTTTTTACCCGTTTTTCTTTATTTCTTCAAGTATTCGCGGCAAGTACGTCGCTATATCGCCCGCGCCTACCGTCAAGAGGACTTCAAAGTTACAATTTTTTATTGTATCTATCAAGTCATTTTTGACAATTAATGATTTTTTTTCACATTTTATTTCATCAAAGATGATTTTTGACGTCACTCCGGCTATCGGTTCCTCTCTCGCCGGATATATATCAAGCAATATCACCTCATCTGCAAGTGACAGTGCCTCTGCAAATTGAGGCGCAAAGTCGCGTGTGCGCGTGTACAAGTGCGGTTGAAACGCCACCGTAAGTTTCCTGTCTGGATACAACGCCTTGACCGACGATATTGATGCGCGCAGCTCATCCGGGTGGTGTGCATAGTCGTCTATTATCACTCGTCCGCTTGCGCCACTCTCCTTCAGCCAGAACTGGAAGCGACGCTCCGCTCCCATAAAGCTCGACATCGCTTTACGCGCTGCTTCTGCATCAAACTCTTTCAGGCGACTGCATGCCGCTACTGCGGCTATCGTATTCTCTATATTTATCTCCACCGGAACCCCGAGGCTCACGTCTTTTATCACTCCTTCGGGCATCACCAGGTCAAACACTATCTCTCCCCCTCCGCGACGGATATTCTCCGCATGAAAATCTCCCTCATCGCGTGAGTAGGTATAAACTTTAACACCTTCGGCAGGGCGTGGCTTCAGTTTTAGCCCCGTATGGATGATTAGCGTTCCGTCATCCCTCACGAGTTCGGTAAAGTGGGCAAAACTCTCAAGGTATGCCTCCTCTGTCCCGTAAATATCCAGATGGTCTGGGTCTGTTGCGGTCACTACGGCTATATACGGCGTAAGGTGGTGAAATGAGCGGTCAAACTCATCTGCCTCTATCACTGAATATGGGGATGCTGCATTGAGGATAAAGTTACTGCCATAGTTTCTCAGAACGCCACCAAGGAATGCCGTACATCCTGCTCCGGGTGTCTGCGCCAGGATATGTGCCGCCATCGACGATGTCGTTGTCTTGCCATGTGTCCCTGAAAAGCACAGCCCAAGTGTGTTGCGTGTAACCTCGCCAAGAACTGCCGCACGCTTCACAACATTAAATCCGCCCGCACGGAAGTATTGCAGACCGCGGTGACTTTCCGGTATTGCCGGAGTATACACCACCAGCGTATTTTCCGGATTACGGAAATCTGACGGGATTAGTTCCGGGTCATCATCAAACACGATTTCCACTCCCTCTGCCTGCAGGGCTTCTGTCAGACGTGTTGGCGTCTTGTCATATCCTGCCACCTTATAGCCTATGTTCACAAAGTAGCGCTCAAGGGCTGCCATGCCTATCCCGCCTGCTCCTACAAAATATATATTTTTCTTGTTCTCAGCCATTTATCACTGTTTTTGTCCTAATAGTTCATATATCTTTGCCACTATCTTTCCTGCCGCATCTGGCAGTGCCATCTTTTTCACGTTCGATGCCAACTGGCTGCGGCGTTCTTCATCGCGCAGTAGCGACACTACCGTTTCTGCCAATTTTTCCCGGCAATCTGCATCAAGTATCATCACCGCTGCATCTTTTTCCACAAGTGCCTCAGCATTCTTCCGCTGATGGTCTTCTGCCACGTTTGGAGAAGGTATTAATATCGTCGGCATACCCACGAGTTGAACCTCCGATATCGTACTCGCTCCCGCGCGTGATATCATCAGGTCTGCTGCTCGATACGCAAGCTCCATACGGCTCACAAATTGTGTGACTATCATATTGTCCACATGACCAACTGCATCCATGCATTCCTTGGCATACAGTTTTCCGGTCTGCCATAGCAGCGACGCCCCTGATTCAACTATCTTCCCATACGACTCTTTCAGAGCATCGTTTATCGTCCTTGCGCCAAGACTGCCGCCAACTGCCACTACAAGCGGACGGCTCGGGTCAAATCCCAGCTCTTTCTTTGCCTCCTCCTTTGTGAGTGTTGATGACAATATGCTGGAGCGCACCGGATTTCCCGTCATCACTATCTTATCTGCCGGGAAAAATCTCTCCATTCCCTCATATGCCACGCATATAGCGTCTGCCTTAGGGGCAAGCATCTTATTTGTCACACCGGCGTATGAATTTTGTTCCTGTATCAGCGTTGGGATTCCCAATTTTTGAGCCTCTTTCAGTGTAGGTCCGCTTGCATAGCCTCCTACGCCGATTACGATATCTGGATGGAAATCATTGATTATAGCGCGTGCCTGTTTCATGCTCTTGTATAGGTTCCACAGCACTTTTATATTCTTGAATATGTGTTTGCGGTCAAAGCCCATCACCGGCAACCCGAATATCGGATACCCCGCTTCAGGCACTCGTTCCATCTCCATTCTGCCCTCTGCGCCTACAAAGATTATGTCTGGTGTATATTTCTCTGCGTCGCGCAGCGCATTTGCTATGGATATGGCGGGGAATATGTGTCCTCCGGTTCCCCCTCCGCTTATTATCACTTTCATAGTCGATTATTTATTATTTTGTGTAATATTTATTCTATTTTAGCATTCCCGGATTTTCTGCCTGTAGGTCTTCCGGCAACGACTCTTTTTCTGCCTGATTTTCCTCGCGTGACGACGACATCGCTGCTGTTCGGCTTACACTCAGCATTATCCCGAAGGCAAGAGAACTTATCACTATCGATGTCCCTCCCTTGGATATCATCGGCAACGGCTGTCCTGATACTGGGAAGAGACCTGTATTTATGGCTATATGGTATAAGGCCTGAAATACGATAAATACTGCCATTCCTATGATTATCATCGCCGGATATATCCTGCGGCACCTCGACGCTATGCGACCGGCCCTGAACAGCAACGACATATACAGCAGCAATACCACTATTCCTCCCACATACCCAAGGTCTGACACTACTACAGAATATACATAGTCTATATTCGCCAACGGTAGCTGTGACGCAACCGGACAGTTGCCCGGTCCGTTGCCTATCAGTCCGCCCTGACCCTGTGCCATACGCGAAAAAAATGCCTGACGATTATCATCTGTCAGTTCATCGTCATACAGCGACTGGTCTTTAAGCCACTGCTTCACGCGGCCCTGCCATGTGCCTGCACGTTTCAGTGTTCCTTTCGACTCTTCAGCCGGCACAAATTCGCCACGCGCCATCGCCTCTTCGCGTTTGAGCTCCGCAAGTTCTGCCGCCTCCCTGTTTCTGCTGTCTTTCAGAGCATTATGTAGCAGCAACGCACCTGAGCCAAGTGCCGCATATATGGCAAGTACTAAAAACAGTGACTTGAACCGGATTCCGCCCAACAGCATCATACAGATTGACACGCCCATCAAAATCGCTGTGTTGGATAGGCCGTCTCTAAATAGCATTCCTCCGAAGATGCCTACACTGATTGCTATTATTATCACGCCCTTGTTAGACAGTTTGTTGTATGCATCCTGTGCCTTTGACGCCACAAGTGCTATTACCGCAACCGCCGACAACTTTATAAACTCCGACGACTGAAGTTGAAAGCCCAAGACCTCTATGGAGCGGGTCGCATTATTCGCTCCGAAGCCAAATGCAAACACCGCTATCGATATCACAAGGCTAACTAACACAAAAACCGGCGTCAGCGGGAGTAGCCAGCGATAGTTCAGCTGAGATACGTAATATGTCACTAACAGTCCTATCCCAAGTGTCATCAAGTGGCGGATGAGTGGCGCAAATACGTTGTCTGCCCTCACCTCAAATGAAGACGCACTGTATGACTCTATTATCGAGATGATTAGCAATCCCAAATAGACGCCCCATATATACTTGTCTGCCGGGCGTGAGAATGTCTTCACATCTCCTTGCGTTGTTTCTGTTTTACTCTTTGTTTCCGCCATTGTCTTGATTTTTAGCCTGTTATATAATGGTCATTTTTAGTCAAATTTCTTTTTTCAGATTTCTGACTTCTTCTTTAAACTGTTCTCCGCGGTCTTCATAGCTCCGGAACAGGTCAAAGCTCGCACAGCACGGCGATAGTAATACGATATCGCCTTCTGTTGAACTTTCACGGCACGCTTTTATCGCGTCTTTCAGTGAATGTGTATCTATCACAGGCACTACGCCTGAAAAGAATTTTACTATCTTTTCATTGTCTTTGCCCATTGCCACGATTGTCTTCACGCGCTCTTCCACTAATGGCTTTATCTCGCTATAGTCATTTCCCTTGTCTTTGCCGCCAAGGATTAACACTGTATTCTTGCTCTTCGGCATACTCTCCAGCGCATACCAGCAAGAATTTACGTTGGTCGCCTTTGAGTCGTTGATATATCTTACGCCATCTACGGTTTCAACATATTCAAGGCGATGCTCTACGCCAGCAAAGTCTGACAGCGATTTCCGGATATCTTCCTTGTTTACATCTAACAGGCATGCCGAAAGTCCCGCCGCCATTGAATTAAACAGATTGTGCAACCCATTCAGTGCAAGGTCTGCTCGGGGCATCTTCATGCTCGTTTCAGGGGTATTGAATATCAGTTCCTCTTCATCATCCACAAACGCCGCACTCCCGCCGTGGCTGTGCTCTGCAAAAGGATACAGATGCGCTTCTGTGGATATTTTCTGTAGCTGGGCATTTATCACAGGGTCATCCTGCCAATAGATTATCGCGTCGCTTGACGTCATATTGTTTATGATGCGAAACTTTGCCATGACATAGTTTTGCATCTTATAGTCATAGCGGTCCAGGTGGTCTGGAGTTATGTTCATCATCACTGCTACATTTGCCTTGAATTTATACATATTCTCAAGCTGGAAGCTGGACAGCTCTATAACATATACGTCATGATGCTCTGTCGCTACCTGATACGCAAGTGAGCGACCTACATTCCCGGCAAGACCCACGTTTATGCCCGCATCTCGCAGTATATGGTATGTAAGCAGTGTCGTTGTTGTTTTGCCGTTACTTCCGGTGATACACACCATCTTCGCGTCTGTATATCTCCCCGCAAATTCTATTTCTGAAATCACGGGTATGTTCTTTGCCGCTATTTTCTGTATTATCGGGGCTGTCGGAGGGATGCCGGGACTCTTTATCACCTCATCGGCGTTCAGGATTTGCTCCTCCGTGTGGTGACCGTCTTCCCATGGAATCTGGTATTCATCAAGCATAGCGCGGTATTTCGGCGATATTGTGCCGAAGTCGCTCAAAAACAAGTCAAAGCCTTTTACCTTTGCCAAGACGGCTGCGCCTACTCCGCTCTCGCCGCCTCCAAGTATTACTATACGTTTCATTCTGTTATGCTTTTTTATTGTCCTATTGTTCTGATTATCTTATTTTTAATGTCACAAACGTGATTACCGCAAGGATGATGCCGATTATCCAGAAGCGGATTACGATTTTTGACTCCGGTACGGCTTGTAGTGGCTTTTGGATTATCGCGTCTATGCCCGAATTTCCCGCTTTCTGGAAATGATGGTGTAGAGGGGTCATCTTAAACACGCGCTTCCCCTCGCCATATTTCTTTTTCGTAAACTTGAAATAAGCTACCTGTATCATCACCGATATATCTTCCACAAAGAAGATTGCGCACAGCACCGGTATCAGCAACTCCTTGTGTATCAGGATGGCAAACACCGCTATCACGCCCCCAAGTGTCAGGCTACCGGTATCGCCCATAAATACCTGTGCCGGATAGGCGTTATACCACAGGAACCCTATCAGCGCGCCGATAAAGGCTGCCATATATACCACCAGCTCAGATGACCCCGGAGCATACATTATGTTCAGGTAGCTTGAATAGATAAAGTTACCTCCAAGGTAGGCCATTATCGCAAGTGCTACTCCTATTATCGCCGATGTCCCTGTCGCAAGACCGTCAAGGCCGTCTGTCAGGTTCGCTCCGTTTGACGTCGCTGTCACTGCAAGGATTGTCACGAAGATAAACAGCAGCCACCCCGCTATATCGGCATATTCGCCTAAAAACGATGTCAATGAGCGGTAGTCAAAGTTATTATCTTTCACAAACGGGATTGTCGTTATCGGTGCATGAAGTGTCTCTGCCTCATATCCGGCGGTCAGAACTTCACTGTGCATTCTCTGAACTACCTCCACATTCTCGCTCACCACTATGTCATCGCTCAGATACATCGTAAGACCTACTATCAGTCCAAGACCTACCTGACCGATTATCTTGAACTTTCCTTTCAGTCCATCCTTGTTTTTATATTTTATCTTCTTGTAGTCATCAAGGAAGCCTATCGTGCCAAGCCATAGTGTCGCTACTATCATCAGCTGCATATACACGCTCGTCAGGTCGCCAAGAAGAAGGCATGGCACAAGGATTGACACTATTATTATCACTCCGCCCATTGTCGGTGTCCCTGTCTTTTTCATCTGACCCTCAAGGTCCAGGTCGCGGATTATCTCGCCCACCTGCATTTTCTGAAGGCGGTGAATTATCTTTTTCCCTATGAATATCGCTATCATTAGCGACAACACAAGTGCCGCGCCGGAGCGGAACGTTATATAGCTCATCAGTCGTGCACCGGGAAAGCCTGTAGTGGATATATAGTCAAATAAGTGATATAGCATATTGTCTCGTTTTATCTGTGTAGAGTGTTCGTTTTTTATTCAAGTGCGAAAATTTCCTTCAATACTTCGCGGTCGTCAAAGTGGTGACGTACTCCGCATACTTCTTGATACGTCTCATGACCTTTCCCTGCCACAAGCACTACATCTCCGCGCTGTGCCAATACCGTTGCCACGCGTATCGCCTCGCGTCGGTCTGTCACGGTCAGCGTTTTCTGTTTCAGTTGCTTTGTGTCAAGGCCTGCCTCCATATCCGCAAGGATTGACCTCGGCTCCTCGCTGCGCGGATTATCGCTCGTCAGGATTAGCCTGTCGCTCAGCTTTGCCGCCTCTCGTGCCATTATTGGGCGCTTTCCCTTGTCGCGGTCGCCGCCGGCGCCTACCACTGTTATTATCCTTCCGGTGTTGCCTATCACCTCGCGGATGGTTGTAATTACGTTCACCACAGCATCCGGTGTATGTGCATAGTCTACTATTGCAGTATAGCCTATCACGTTTGACTTAAATGTCTGGAAGCGACCTGCAACCGGCACAAGTTTGCTCATGTTAAGCAACACTTTTTCTTCGTTCCACCCAAGCAGAAGCGACGCACCATACAGTGCCGTCAGGTTATATGCGTTAAATCTGCCTGTAAACATCGTTTCAACCTCTCGTCGGTTAAACGTGATTAGTGTTCCGTCAAGGCGTTGCTCAAGTATTCGCCCATTATAGTCCCCAAGTTTTTGCAGCGAATATGTATATTTTTTTGCCGCCGTATTCTGAAGCATAACCTGTCCTACTTTATCGTCAAGGTTGGTCAGCGCAAACGCGTCTTTCCCAAGGCTGTCGAAAAACGATTTCTTTGCTGCAAGATACGCATCCACTGTCTTGTGATAGTCAAGGTGGTCGCGTGTCAGGTTCGTAAATATTCCTCCTACAAAGTGAAGTCCCGCTATCCTATGTTGATGCGCCGCATGGCTGCTTACTTCCATCGCCACATATTCGCATCCCGCATCTACCATTTTTGAAAGTAGCTCATTTAGCTCTAACGGGTCTGGTGTTGTATGGGTCGCTGCCACTGACTCATTGTCCACATAGTTTACTACCGTGGACAGCAGACCTGCCTTATAGCCCATTAGCCGAGCCATCTCATATATCAGCGTCGCTATGGTCGTCTTGCCGTTTGTCCCGGTTACTCCCACCAACTTCAGTTTCCTTGACGGATGACCATACCACGCAGAGGCTATTTCGCCTAACGACACCGCGCTGTTCTCTACCTGGATATAAGTCACGCCTTCGCGAATTTCCGGCATTTTCTCTACTACCACTGCCACCGCTCCGGCGTCTATCGCTGATGATATAAAGTTATGACCGTCTACGTTTACTCCGCATACCGCCACAAACAGCATTCCCGGCTTTACTTTCCGTGAGTCGCTCGTTATGCCTGTTATTTCTACCTCGGTTTTGCCTGTCACTGACACCGGCTTGACCTCGGCTAATATATTTTCTAATGACTTTGTCATCTGTTTTCGTTATTTTTATTTTCTTGTCTTTCTGTTTTCTATTGTTTCAGAGTAATGGTTACTGTTCCACCTTTCGCAAATTTCGTTCCCGCTGCCGGATATTGCTCTGACACAAATCCGGCGCCGGTTACTGTCACGTTATAACCCCTGCGCTCAAGTATCGACAGTGCCTCGGTCAGACCCATCGCCATTACATTCGGCACCAGTCCGCGACCTATTGTATCACACGACTCTTTGGGCATTTTGACGCCCGTCACTGCCTGTGTCGCCGCGTAGGCTCCGGCATCTCGTGTGCGGAACACTTTCGCCGCGCCTTTCTCTTTCGGATTTTCCTCTATCGGTTCATCCGATAGGTAGCCGTTGGCATACATACTGTCCATCATGCGAAGTATCACCTGACCTGACGTGCGACCTACTGATATACTGTTCGCCGGTATGTTTACGTCGTTAAACATCACGTATATTGTATATTTAGGTGTGTCGTATGGGAAACATCCCGCAAACGTAAATCGCCAGTGGTCATCGCGATATACATTGTTTATCAACACCTGCGCCGTCCCTGTCTTTCCCGCAATCGGCACTACTGAATTTTTCATCTTCCGTCCGGTTCCGTCTGTCACTACGGCTCGCCATGCCTCGCGTATCTGGCGCGCATGCTCCGATGAGCATATCCTGTCGCGGATATATGTCACGTCCTTATGGATTATCGTGTCTTCGCCTATCAGCTCTGTATACAGCCTCGGACGCACAAATTTCCCGTCATTCGCTACCGCATTGTATATCGCGGCCATCATTATAGGCGGAAAATCAAGGTTATACCCATACGCCATCTGTGAAAAGTCCAGCGCAGTGATTTTTCGCCGCGGATAGCCCAGAGGTACTGCTCCGAAGATGCCTATCTCAAGTGGCTCCATCGGCTCCATTAGGCCCATGCTACGCAGACGCTCTATGTATAGCGACGGGTCTTCTTTATACTTGTTCTGCGTCGAAAACATCATGTGTATCATTCCGGTGTTCGACGACGCACGTATTATATCTTTTGCCGTCGCTGCCTTCGCGGCACCAAGGTGTGACGCATGCTGACCCATTATTGGTGTCACCGGCAACATCGTATTTATGTCGTGCAGAAATCCGTCTTCAAGTGCCACAAGCAGCGTAAGTGTCTTCAGAAGTGACCCCGGGTCATACCGGCTTCTGAATGCATAGTTCATCGCCTCTACATACTCGCCTCCAACATGGTCGTAATTCGACACTGCAAGGATATCTCCCGTCGGTACATCCATCAATATCGCCACTACATTCTGGGGCTTGCGCTCCTGAACCTCAAGTTCGCTCAGTATCGCATTGTCAAGCATATCCTGTAGGCGTAGGTCTATCGTCGTCTTTACGCTATAGCCGTTAACTGGCGCCTGGTCTACCCAGTATTTCATCCCGCGAGTCGCTATCGTCGGCTTCTTGATGCCGGGCTTACCGTACAGCAGCGTATCAAGTGCGCCCTCCAGTCCATATAGACCGTATTTTCGGTACTTGTTCTTGGTATTCCCCTCATCCGGAACAAATCCTACTGCCCCTATCGACCGCTTCGCAAGATTGCCACATGGATAAAATCTATCTGTCTTGGGGTCTATTGTGATTCCCGCAGCCGTCCTGCTCTTGAATGCCGAGTCTTTAGTCGAATGTATCAGAGGAAATGTATTTACTAACTGATACTGGTCATACGTCAGGTCCTTCAGAATGCGTACATACTTCCTGCGCTCTGACTTCTCTGTCTTAAACTCTTTCAGTATCGAGTCGCTCCACTCCTCTTTTGTCAGGTTCGGGAAATGTTTTGCAAGACATGCCACAAGTTTCGGCAAATTTGATATAAACAGTGTGTCATTCTTTATGTCTCGATACATTATCGCCACATCATACAGCATCTGGTTCGTCGCAAGTATACTCCCGTCCCGCGCAAGTATATCACCGCGTATCGGCTGAACTGTCTTCTCGTGATACATCGTATCCGCGCGATTATTCCAGTCTATCGAGTCCACAAGTGAATTTTTCGTCAGAAAAACAAGGCTACCCGTCGCCCACAGTAGTATGAACGCCGATATCAGCAGGTAGCGCATCACTATTTGTCCATTGCCGTTACTTTTCCCCATAGTGCAGTTTCTTATTCGGTTTTTCTGACGGTGACAGATTTAACCCTACTGAGTCCATCAGGTGTTTTATATTCTTCTCGCGTGTGCTCGAAAGATACTCTCCTTTCGCTGCAAGGGCTCGCGTATTTATCGACTTCGCCTCTGCCTCACACTTGATTATCTTCTCCATTCGCGTCACACATAGATACCTGTTGGTGATATGGAGCAGGCTTATCAATATCACGCCCAAAAATATCTTCCAGTTCTTGGCGAAAAATTCCATCGAGAACATCAGACCCCTTACGGTGCTCTTTAGCATCGTTTTGCTCTTTTCCGGCGTCTGCCTCTTATTGCTGCTGCTCTGTGCCATTGAATATCTTTATTTCCTCTCTTCTTTTTCGTTTTATATCAGTTCTGCTATTCGCAGTTTCGCGCTCCTCGACCGCGGATTTGACGCTATCTCTGCCTCGTCCGGAACTATCGGCTTGCTGTTTATCAGGCGTAGCGGTGACAGGTTCCGGCCATAGAAGTCTTTATTCTCTTTGCCCTCTATGTTTCCCGTCTTCATGAAGTTTTTCACAAGACGGTCCTCAAGTGAGTGATAGGTGATGATGGCAAGACGACCGCCCGGCTTCAAAACCTCAAGCGACTGCGTCAAAAGCGATTTTAACACCGTTATCTCATCATTTACCTCTATCCGCAGCGCTTGAAACAGCTGCGCAAGCTCCTTTTTCTCCTGCTTCGGATTTATCATCGGCTTGGTCACTTCCAGCAACTGCTCCACTGTCGTTATTTCTTGCTTCGCACGTGCCTTTACTATCGCCGCCGCCATGCGCCTCGACTGCTTAAGCTCGCCGTATAGGTAAAACACATTCGCAAGTGCCTCCTCGCTATAGTGATTTATCACATACGACGCATCTCGCCGTGCCTTCTGATTCATGCGCATATCAAGCCTTCCCTCCCACCGAAACGAAAAGCCGCGCTCCGGGTCGTCAAAGTGATGAAAACTAACTCCAAGGTCGCCAAGTATCCCATCCACCTTGCCCAGGCAGCCATGATAACGCATGAAATTTTTCATATAGCGGAAATTGGAATAAACCATCGTAAACCGTTCATCATTCATTGCCCGGTTTACCGCATCTATATCCTGGTCAAAGCCATAGTGATGACCTTCGGCGTCAAGACGCTCTACTATCGCTCGCGAATGTCCGCCACCTCCATACGTCACATCAACATATATCCCTGACGGATTGATTTTTAACCCATCTATTACCTGTGGCAACAATGCCGGGATATGATACACTGTTTCACTCATATTGTTTCCGCTATTTCGCACTAAATCAATCTTTTCTGCTCTCAGGCGACTCTCCACAGATTTACTATAGACACACGCCCTCAAATTCGGCTGTAAAGTTACTAACTTTATTCCTCGTTTGCAATACTAAACACCAATTTTTCAAAAAAAGTTATTAACATTATATATTTTTATCCCAAATATACTGATTTTCAATATATTAAATTATTTGCATTTGCAAACAACCATCACCTCATCTTTCTCTCCCCACTTCATCCCTCAACACTCTACAATACCCGCTCATCTATTCTCTATTCTCTATTATCTATTCTCTGAATAAAGTTCTCTATTCACTATTCTCTGCCACCGTCCGGCAGGCTCGGAGAGCATGCTGTCATGCTTAAGACCAGGCAAGGAGCGCAGCGACGACGCCTGGTCCATACTAACACTGTACTTCGTGGCTCGGAGAGTCACGTTTTATGGTATCGCTAAACGATAAACGCCCAACACTCGC
>CALYOL010000006.1 GCA_945231345.1 uncultured Porphyromonadaceae bacterium | reverse complement strand
AGCTCATCCCGGATGAACTGATGGTAAAAGTTCTTGAACACCTTCTTGACACTCATCCTGAAGAAACAGCAAAGGGAATAATCCTGGATGGTTTTCCACGCACAATAGCTCAGGCAGAGGCACTTAAAACGCTAATGGAGCAACGCGGGATAGAGCTAAATGCCGTAGTTGGTCTTGAAGTAGACGAAGAAGAATTAGTGACACGCATCCTGAAACGAGGGAAAGAGACCGGTAGAGCTGACGACAATCTGGAAACAGTAAAAAAGCGCCTTGCCGTATATCATAATCAGACGAGTCCACTTAGACAATATTATATTGATGATAAAAAATATCATGCGATTAACGGGAATGGCACAGTAGATTCCATATTTGGTGAAATTCAATCGCACCTTGACCCTATTTTCAACGCACTTTAAGAGCTTGATATACAGAAAAAAAATAATGGCAAACCGGAAGGCTTGCCATTATTTTTTTAACTCAGTGGTAAAATTACTTTACCTTGTCGTTAAGTTCGCTACCAGCTTTGAATTTAACAGCTTTGCGAGCAGGTATAACGATAGCCTGCTTAGTGCGAGGGTTGATACCCTGACGTTCTTCTTTCTTAGCTACAGAGAAAGTACCGAAACCAACGAGAGTTACTTTGTCGTCTTTAGCAAGCGCAGCAGCTACTGCCTCAATAGCAGCATCGAGCGCAGCCTTAGCCTGAGCTTTTGACAATTGTGCACCTTCTGCAATTGCACTTACGAGTTCTGATTTATTCATACTAAATAGTTATTTATTTAAGGATTAAAGATTTATTTCGCAAATATAAAGGTAATTTTTTGATTTTTCACTATTTTTTCAGAAAAAAATTTTAAAAATCTTCATTTTTTCTAATATCCATGGTTTTTCATTGTATTTATGACCATTTTTTGTAACTTTGCAGTCTAATAAATGAGGTCAATAACAATTTATTACACCAAATGAACTATTTCAAATATCAAATAGAAAATGCGCCGGTGGTAAAAAATCTGCTAATAATAAACTGTCTGGTTTTTATCATCACATTGGTTACCGAAGCTCGTTTCGGAGTATACATTAATGACTATGGCGCAATATACTACGTTGACTCCACCAGATATATGCCATGGCAGCTTTTCACAAGCCCATTTCTGCATGGAAGTTTTACTCACCTATTCTACAATATGTTTGCCCTATTCATGTTTGGGTGCATTATAGAGAGAGTGATGGACAGCAAAAAGTTTTTGCTTTACTACATGGGGTGTGCGGTAGGCGCTTCTCTTTTCCAATGGGGTGTAGACACCATAATGATTTATACGATGGACGTTCCGGCGCAGGCATTTGAAATCATCAAGACGGAGGGAGCGGAACTCATAAAAAGTGGCTACAACTATTCAGACCATGCCCTTGCGCACCTGAACATGATATACAACGTTGGGACAGTTGGAGCATCGGGTGCGATTTATGGCGTACTGCTTGCATTTGGCATGATATTCCCCAACAGACCTATTTACCTGTATTTCCTCATGCCGATAAAGGCAAAGTGGTTTGTATTAGGATATGGCGCGATAGAACTAATAAGCGGTCTATCAAACAACATGTATGACAACGTAGCCCATTTCGCACACCTTGGCGGAATGATATTCGGCATAATCATAATTCTTTACTGGAAAAAGAAAGGCACAATACACACTTTTGATTTTTAGCCTAATAAATTTTGAGCCACGATATGCAAAAAATACTCAACACGTCATACCTATTGCTGATTGCCATAAACGTGGCTATACTACTTGTTGCCGTAGTGCTAAACCTTTTCGGTGTATCGGTGGAAGGAGCTCTTATGCTTCCGGCAAATCCCGGTCTGGCGTTTTTCAAGCCGTGGACACTGGTGACGTATATGTTTACACATGTAGACATCATGCACACGCTATGCAATATGACGTGGTTGTATTTTTTCGGCAGACTGCTTTGCGAATATGAGGGAAACCGACACACATACGCTGCATATTTAATTTCCGGACTTATCGGCGGACTGGCATTTATCCTTTTGTGCTCAATTAGAGGCATAACTGCCGATATGCTGACGGGAGCGTCTGCCGCCATTTTAGGCGTGATGACAGTCACAGCGGTATTAATGCCAAAGCAGCCGCTAAACCTTGTCATTTTGGGCGAGGTAAAACTGATATGGGTATATCTTGTGGCGATACTGCTCGTATTCCTCAGCAGCCCACAGATTGCAAAGGGTTCTATCCCCACCTCGGATATCGCACATATAGCGGGGATAGCGAGCGGGGCAATTTATGGAATTTTATTAAAAAAGGGTCTCATCAAACTTTCTCGCAAGAAATTTGTTTTATATCCGAGGGACAATTCTTCAGCCACAAAAAAAGACACACTCACTCCCAAAGAAGAGCTAAACCAACTACTTGACAAAGTAAGACGTTCCGGCTACGCATCACTATCCTCAAAAGAAAAAAGCAGGCTCGTAGAACTGAGCAAACAACTTCAAAACAACTAAAAACAAAAAACAATAAAAAAACAGAACCTTTTTCACTATGCAGAAAGCATTACAAATATTACGATACTTTTTCTATGGCATAAACGTCATAGCGATAATATGCACATTCGTGGCAGCATTCGGTGGCTACATCTCGCCTATTCGGCTTCACGCAATACCTGCAATCGCGGCGATGACGTTTCCGGCATGGTTTATTGCAATGCCAGTTTTCGCAATTATATCATTTTTCGTAAACAAGAAATATGCTATTGCAAACATTGCGACAATGCTACTGTGTATCAATGCTTTCCTCACATATTGCCCGCTAAACTTTTTCAGCGTAACACCTCCGACAGGCAGCCGAGAGATAAAAGTGATGTCTTACAACGTTCTCCATTACAAACCCTACAAGCCTGAAAAATATTCAAGCGAGTTTTCATACACAATTTCCGCAATCATAAACAGCGGAGCAGACATAGTATGCGTTCAAGAAGGGATACTTCCGGAAAAGCTAAGCAGACGAATATCCAATGCGACAAGTGAGCAATTAGACAGTCTTTGCAACATCTATCCTTATCGCGTATCAGACACAGAGGGCATCTCTACACTGTCAAAATTTCCCGTAGAAATGACCAGCGCGCCTGAAATTCCCGGGGAGAGCGGCAATCTGCAGGTTTTCCAATACGACATTGACGGTATTCCGCTCAAAATATATAACATCCACCTCCAATCGTTTGGCTTTAATCCTGATGACAAAGAGCTGTTTATCGACCTCACCGAAGGAAAGGCTGACAATAATATCCGCCGCTCAAAAAATCAGCTTCTCAACAAACTCGCCACCGCATTTCGCTGCCATGCCACTCAAGCGCAAATAATTCGCTCAGCACTTGACAAAGATGATGCAAAGAACGTGATATTATGCGGTGATTTCAATGACATCCCCGGCTGCTATGCCTTGCGCACCATCTGCGGCGAAGATATGTATGACTGTTTCCGCGAATGCGCTCTCGGTCCAAGCATTTCCTATCGCGACAATCGTTTCTACTTTCATATCGACCAGATGTTGTGCCGAAAAGGAATCACCACAACAGATATCAAGCCACTGCGTATAGGCGCATCAGACCACTTCCCAATCCTCGCCACTGTTCACATCACAAAATAAATTATCCAATGGTTTACAATCTCACGTCACTCCGCCTGAAGCCGGAAATCGCATACGACGACACAAGGCTAAAAATATTTGCGTCTACTCACCTCAACATAGACGTAAACAGCATCACAGATATCGTAATCGTAAAACGCTCCATTGATGCACGCCAAAGGCAAGTGATGATAAACCTCGCCATAGACGTATACGCAGGCGAGAAAGCGCCTGAACATCCACTGGGTATGGAAATAAAATATCAGGATGTGAGGGGGAAGAGAGCGGTGACAGTGGTGGGTGCAGGTCCTGCAGGACTTTTCGCCGCCCTGAGACTGATAGAATTAGGACTGCGCCCCATCGTGATAGAACGAGGCAAAGACGTTGATTCCCGCCGAATAGACATGGCAAAAATAGCACGCGAAAACGTCGTAAACCCTGATTCAAACTATTGTTTTGGCGAAGGTGGAGCAGGTGCATATTCTGACGGGAAACTATATACCCGCAGCAAAAAGCGCGGAAATGTAGACAAAATACTATCTGTATTTCACAATCATGGCGCATCGTCAGACATTCTCGTAGATGCACACCCACATATCGGCACAGACAAGCTTCCGGTGGTGATAAAGGCAATGAGAAACACGATAATAGATTGCGGTGGAGAAGTGCGCTTCAATACTCGTATGGATGACATTGTGATAAAAGATGGCGAAGTGAAGCACATAGTGTGCAGCGACGGCACTACCCTACCCGCACCAATAATCCTTGCCACAGGGCACTCAGCGCGCGACGTGTATTTTGCACTTTATCGGCGTGGGGTTGAGCTACAGCCCAAAGGCATAGCCGTAGGAGTGAGGCTTGAACATCCCCAGCACCTAATAGACTGTATTCAGTATCATTCGCCAAATGGACGTGGCAAATATCTACCAGCCGCAGAGTACTCCATGCTTACCCGTGTAAAGGACCGCGCAGTGTATTCATTCTGTATGTGTCCCGGTGGATTTATAATCCCGGCTGCGAGTGGTCCAGACCAGTTAGTAGTAAACGGGATGTCACCATCAAATCGAGGCACCAAATGGTCAAACTCGGGAATGGTGGTGGAAGTTTTGCCGGAAGATATTGAAGATGCATCAGATGGCTCACCGCTGAAAATGATGTATTTTCAGGAGAAAATCGAGCGCAGATTTTATGAAGATGCGGGTCACACGCATAATGCACCGGCACAGCGGATGACAGACTTTGTGAATGGCAAGGATTCACAGTCTTTACCGTCAACATCATATGCACCGGGCATTCATCCGGCACGTATAGACAAGTTACTGCCAAAATTCATCGCAAGTCGCCTTCAGGAGGGATTCCGGGAATTTGGGCGAAAATCACGCGGCTTCTTGACTTCTGAGGCTACTCTGATAGGCTGTGAAACCCGTACATCATCTCCTGTGCGCATACCTCGCGATAATGATTCGCTATGCCACATTTCCATTCGCGGTCTCTACCCTGCCGGAGAAGGCGCAGGGTATGCCGGAGGTATTGTCTCTGCCGCAATCGATGGAGAACGCGCAGCCGAGGCATTATATCAAAGCATTAAATAAAAAAGTGCGTGACAAAAACTGCCACACACTTTACACTATGCGTTATGCAATGAGCGATTGCTTTACTGGAGAGTGCCAGCCTCAGCCTGCTTAATCATCTGCTCATTAGCTGTGATATAGATTTCAACACGGCGGTTTTGTGCACGACCTTCAGCGGTATCGTTAGAAGCAACGTAGTTTGCCATTGGCACACCCTGAGAAGAAAGACGAGTGAAAGCAACGCCACTGTTTACGAGGTAAGTCTTAACAGCATTAGAGCGGCCGTCAGCAACACGCTGGTTTACAGCCATGCTACCGGTATTGTCTGTAAAGCCGTAAATCTGAACGTTTGTCTGTGGATTGTTGTTAAGAGAAACGGCAAACTGTGAAAGCTCGTTCTTAGCACTTGCGCTGAGTTCAGTGCCATTTGTCGGGAAGAGGATACCACCATTAAATGTCACCTTAATAGCCTGCAGACCATTAGCATCTGTCACCTGCTCAACCTGTGCAGATTCAGCGAGCTGGCGTTCAAGTTCCTGCTGCTGTTTATCCATCTTACGGCCGATAAGAGCACCAGCGCCAGCGCCAACACCGGCACCGATAGCACTGCCGATAGCAGCACCCTTTCCACCACCGATGAGAGCACCAATACCTGCACCAACAGCAGCACCGCCGCCACCACCGATAAGCGCACCCTTACCGGTGTTATTCATAGAACTACAACCTGTGAGCATCATAGCCGCAGCCAAAAGTGATGCTGTGAATAATTTGATTTTTCTCATGACTTATTTGTATTTTAATTGAATAATTGAATTATCTTTCTGCAAAGATAGTATTTTTAATCTTTTTATGAAAAAATATTTTGTATAATCTTTTTTAAGATAGATAAAATTGCCTAAATTTGTAAAAAATTTCACCAAACATATGCTTAACCTGTCTCAAAATAGAAAACCAAATGATAAATCAAGTTTTATGTTTCACATCTATGCGCTATTCACAGTAGCAGTATGGGGTGCGACATTTGTTTCTACAAAAGTATTACTAAATGCAGGTCTACACGCAGTAGAGATATACATATACCGCTTTATCTTGGCATATATTCTAATATTGCCTTTCTGCAAACGCCTTTGGGCAAATAATCTCCGCGATGAGCTACTCTTAGCCCTTGGAGGTCTCACATCAGGAAGCATATATTTCATAGCGGAAAACACCGCTCTCAAATATACATTGGTAAGCAACGTATCACTGCTTACCAGTATCAGCCCACTTGTCACCACCCTCCTTGTAGGATTTTTCTATAAGCAGGAGAAACCTAAGGCAGGAGTGTATGTAGGGTCACTTGTGGCACTCGTTGGAGTGGCACTGGTGATATTCAATGGCGGAATGTCACTCACAATAATGCCACTGGGCGACCTAATCGCCTTCTCCGCAGCAGTCAGCTGGGCATTTTATAGCATCATCCTCCGTAAGTTAAACGTTGTGTATGACGCATTGTTCATAACACGCAAGACTTTTTTCTATGGAATTGTCACTGCCATACCATTTCTCGCATTTGAGCCGGAAATATGTGACCCGGCGGTATTAATGCAGTCAGACGTGCTTATAAACCTTCTGTTCTTAGGTATAGTCGCCTCAATGATATGCTATTTTATCTGGGCATTAGCGGTGAAGGAACTGGGGACAGTAAAGACAAACAATTACATGTATCTCCAGCCTGTATTCACGCTTGTACTCGCATTTTTCATTCTTGACGAGTCTATTTCCATCATTGGATACACCGGTTGCGCACTAATCCTGGGCGGACTCTGGCTAAGCGAGAAATTAGGGAAGAAGTAATGTAGTGTGTTCCATCACCTATTCTACCTTGAAGCCTGCAGCCTCAAGCTCTGCACGGTATCTCTTTCTGAGGCGAGGATTAAGGTCTCTGCCAAATAAAATTGTTTTCGGCTTTACACTGCGGGCGAGTGTCACAACATCTTTTCGGAATCCATTGCATACAATCAGAGTGTCGCAATTGTTTGGGAAAATAACGTAGTCTGCGCCGGCAATGATAATTCTCGTGTCAGGCAACACAAGAAGAGGATGGTAATATTTTACGTTTTTGGTTATAAGCTTATCGGTAACTACATTCACGGCAGTCATTTTACGTTTTCCAAGATAGTCAGCATAGCGGAACTCACATTCTTCTTTAAGTGCCTGCAATTCAGTTTGTTTATGAGTAGTAATGACCTGCATTTCACATCCATCTTTAATAATGATATTAGTAGCGTCACGCTTTAACAAAACATAATGTTCACATTCAGGATAATCTAAGACGGAGAAGTATTCCACAGCGGTCACAGCAAAGCCTATCGCGACCAAAGCGTAGCCAAAAACGACTTTGCGATACTCTATCAACGCAGCCAATAAAGGCACCGCCAATAGAAGCAATATCACAGATATACCACTGATATACAAGCCTGTAACATTGACACCGGGAAAATCGGCAGAAAAGTGTATCATCTCAGTAGTGAACGAATAGCACCAATTAATTGCATCTGTCATAAACCCGGAAGGAAGTCCTATCATCAGCAAAAACATTCCGGCAGAGATAATGAATGTTAAGATTGGTGTAAAAAGCGGCGCTGTGAGGATAAAAATGAGCGGAAACTGATGAAAATGGTATATCATCAATGGCGCCGTAGCAAGTACCGCTGAAACGGGCAACGTAAAAATTGCCGCAAACTTATATCTCAGTGTCCCCATACGGAATGGATTGAGTCTCACGCTCAACAATAATATTCCGGCTACGGCAGCAAACGACAGCTGGAAGCCAATATTGTAAATGGAATATGGTGAGAATACTATTATCAGCAATGCGGCACCACAGAGCGAATTAAAAGCGACGTTTTGCCTATAAAGCACATAAGCCATGAGTACAAAAGTAGCCATTATCACCGCACGCGTCACCGATGGGCTAAACATTGTCATCACGACGTAAATCCACAGGAGGATTATTGTAATGATTATCCTCAAATTGTGCTTACGGAATAAGGAGAGGGGGAAAAGAATGATGTATAATGCAAGAATGATTATGGCGACGTGCATACCGCTCAATGCCAGCACATGAGCAAGTCCTGTTTTTGAAAACGCCTGCCTCATATCAGCATGCAACAAAGACGTATCGCCAAAAATAGTCGCTGCAAGAAAGGCGGCAAGGTCTTCACTGAGGTCTGAAAACACAAGGCGGTCAATCGCCGCGGTTTTTATATCATAGAGCCAACCTTTCAGTCCACCCACCGAGCCTGTGACCCTTATGCTATCCTCTAACGGATAAGCCTTTACGTCAAATCCTTGTCGGATATAGTTCTCATCAATGTTAAGCTCGTCAGGCAAGTCTGTTTTGGTGTCAAGACTGTCAAAATCAGCCTTGAAATCTATTATGTCTCCGGATGAAAATGGCTGCTCAAGAGATTTTATGTATAACACAGACTGTATGGTATTAATTTTGTTGCCATCTTGGGCATAAATATCAGCAAAAATGCGGTAGCCGTAGTCTGTTTCCGTTGCGGACTTCACCTCAGCGGTATAAACAGACCTGTTATCAAGCAATTTCACCACTTCCAAGTCAGGGCGAGCCATTACAGCCACGACCCAACCTAAAAGCACGGCACCAATCACCGGCAAGAAAGGACGTAAACGTTTGGCAAAGAATATACATACAAATGCAAGAAGCACAAAGCCAAACCACATCTCAGACGTAACGTAATCACACAGCAATACCCCTGCCACAACAGCCAAAAGCGGCGGTAACAGGGGTATGTATGAGAATGGCGGATTCAAAATAGGATGAATTTCTATTCAATGGTACCCATTACCACAAAGAAACTGGATACGCCAATGATAATCCACAAAAGAACGGCGAGAATAAGAGGTTTCACGCCTACAGACTTTATCATCTTCACAGAAAGGCTTGCACCGATAAAGAACAGCGTGATGACCAGTGCACGCTTCGCGATATATACAACTGTAGCGCTAACAGCCTCCGGCAGACCGCAATAAGTATTAATCACCATTGCTATGATGAAGAGGAAGATAAACCATGGAATGGATATCTTATTGCCTTTTTCCCGGAAAATCATCATTGTCACAAGTGCGAGAGGAATAATCCACAGTGCACGAGTGCACTTGATAAGTGTGGCAATTTCGCACGCTTCCTCACCGTATGCGGAGCCTGCTCCCACTACTGAAGAAGTATCATGGATAGCGATAGCAGCCCACGTACCGAACTGAGTCTGTGACATTTCAAAATAATGCCCTATTGGAGGGAAAATAAAGAGTGCGATAGCATTTAGAATGAAAATTACGCCGAGAGATACAGCCATCTCGTTTTCATTCGCCTTCAGCACGGGACCAACAGCCGCAATGGCACTACCACCGCAGATTGCAGTACCAGAAGCAATCAAATAAGACGTTTTGCGCTCAAGGTGCATCCAATATCCTATCAAAACGCCAAATATCATCACGGCGACTACTGAGACGATGGTAAACATCATACCCTCGCTGCCGGACTGAAGAGATTTCTCTATACTCATACCGAAACCAAGACCAACAACCGAAGCCTGAAGCAAATATTTTGACGCCTTTTTATTGAACTTGGCATAAGGCATAGTGCAGAATATTGCGAAAACAAGACCTAAAAACAATGCGATTGCAGGGCTAACAGCAAGATAGTCAAGACCTAACTTATCCCATGGAAATGCCATATATACTATGGCAAGAATATATATTACACGACTTGCTCTGAGTGATAAGAAATTTTCTTTTTCGTTAGACATTTTTTTTACCTTTTAATATATCAATAATCAATTTCCCCGGGCGATAACTGCTTAGGGATTAGCATATAATTTGCGATTTAACTATTCCAAATCTGCCATGAGGCAAATGCCTGAAGCAGCAGCATTTCAAGTCCATTTTTCACCTCGGCTCCAGCCTCCTGAGACTTGCGCATGAAGGCTGTAACGTCGGGATTATAAATCAAGTCGTAGCACAAGTGTCGGTCGGTGAGTAAATTATAAGGGATGTCAGGACAGTCATCTACATTCGGATACATTCCCACCGGGGTGGTGTTCACAATCACGGTATGTGTATCCATCACGGCCTTATCAAGGTCAGCGTAAGTCAAGACACCCTCTCGAGCGGTGCGAGACACAAGGACAGGCTCTAAACCAAGGTTCTTAAGACCAAGCATAATAGCCTTTGAAGCGCCACCGGTACCCAATACGAGTGCTTTCTGGTGATGAGGCTTGAGTAAAGGCGCAATAGAGTCAGAAAAGCCAATGATGTCTGAATTATAACCTTTAAGCTTAAAGTCACCGTCTTTCTTTCGAATGATTTTAATCACGTTTACAGCACCAATTTTGGCAGCAGTCTCGTCCATCTCGTTCATGTATGGTATTACTTGCTGCTTGTATGGAATAGTGACATTAAGTCCGCATAATTCAGGAAATTCAGCAAAAATTTCCATAAGTTCACCAATGTCTTCAATCTCAAAATTTTCGTAAGAGGCATCAATGCCCTCGCTCTCAAACTTTTGGTTAAAATAAGTCTGGGAAAAAGAATGTCCGAGAGGAAATCCTATTAGTCCGTATATTTCTTTTTTCCGTTGCATAACGAATATTTATTAATTATCGAAATAGGTTGCAAATTTAATAATAATTGCCGAATGTTTTTATAATTTCCAAAAAATATTTTGTCTAAAATTGGAAATAGATAAACGGGGGCACATCCTCACCAGCAAAAGTCACAACAGTCTGTACTACTATAATGAAAATCACTAATTTAAGCAACCATGATGAATCGATAAACTTATCTGCAAGGCGGTCGTAGAATGAGCGTGGAAGAGAATGCGTCACTATGATTATTATCATCATAATCACCCACATATAGCGGACTTTAACGAATGGGGGAAGATAATCAATGGAGAAATTCGTGAGAATATTCCCTACTACTGCCCACGAAGCATCCCAGCTGTCTGCGCGGAAAAAAATCCACAAGAATGCGACAGTAATCATGGTGAGCAACCATGAAAGAGCGGTAAACCACTTTTTTCCGTCAAAGCGGGACGTATATGGTCTAAAAGCCTTGTTCACAGCCAATCCGGCACCATGCATAGCACCCCAGAATACAAATTTCCAAGCTGCGCCATGCCAAAGTCCGCCAAGTAACATGGTCAGGAAATTGTTGAGATATGTGCGTAAAGTGCCTTTACGGTTGCCACCAAGTGGGATGTAGAGATAGTCACGCAGCCATGTGGAGAGCGAGATATGCCAACGACGCCAAAATTCTGTCAGCGATGTTGACCTGTAAGGGAAATCAAAGTTAGGCAAAAGCTTAAAGCCCATAATCAGTGCGAGGCCTATTGCCATGTCAGAATAGCCGGAAAAATCGCAATAAATCTGAGCAGTATAGCCGAGGACCCCCATCAGCGTCTCAAATCCGTTGTAGCCGGTTGGTGTATCAAAAACAAGGTTGTTGTATTGGCAAATATAGTCGGCAATAATTGCCTTTTTTATCACGCCAATGATAATGAGCCACAATCCGCCATATACCTCATTAGCCGATATTTTCGGTTCTTTGCGTAACTGTGGCATAAAGTCACAGGCACGCACAATGGGGCCGGCAACGAGCGCGGGGAAAAATGACAGGAAAAACAGGTATTCAAGCCAATATTTCACAGGGGCTGTTTTTCCGCGATAAACATCTACCACATAGCTGATTGAGCGGAATGTATAGTATGAAATTCCTATTGGCAAAATAATGTCTAAAGGCTGGAAATTAGCGCCAATTATTGCATCCCAGTTCATCAGGAAAAAGTTTGCATACTTAAAATATGCAAGCACAGAGAGCGACAGTGTCACTGATAGTGCGACAAGCCATTTTTTTACAGTCAGAGACTCGCTTTTTGCAATCTTTAATGCTATCCACCAGTCAATAAACGACGTTGCAACGAGAAGAAACAGATAGAAGCCACTGCTTTTATAATAAAAATACAGACTGAAAAAAATCATAAACAGCACCATCTTAGGGCGGCTGCCCTTTAGTGATGCATAAATAGGCATGAAAACGAGGAATATAGCCCAAAACAATCCTGATGAAAACAGCATTGGGCTTTTAGGGTCGTAAGCCAACAGGCTAAGCGCATTATTGAGTGTTTCGCTCCAGTCTATCATGTGTGAGGTTAAAAAAAGGTTATTCTTCACCGGGCTGATGAACAAAGACTCGCTTAGCGCGCGCTTTATCCGCCTCAGGCTTATTTAACACTATCGGATGTAGACAATGTTCCGGCATCCAGCGCACTACACTGTCCATCCACTTAGCCGCACTTTCTCTCGTAGGATGCGCACCATCCTTTTTACGGTCGAATTTCATACCATTGCTCACAAAGAACGTACCTTCCGGCAGATTTTCCGCCAGCATCTCATTTATGCCGGTATCTTCCTTCCAGTTTGGAGGACCAATCCACACAAACGGGATTGTATCAATCTCTGCGAGTATAGATTTGACGTATTTAGTGCGTTTCTCTTTTATATCTTTAACAATCAATTCATTAGAACCAAGGCAAACAAAAATGTAGTTTGGATTTAATGAGTTGATATATTCAGTCAATCTATGTTTCTTTCCCCATCGTTCTGTAGAGCTGCTATACCAGATAACGGCATACATCTCGTGTCCGTTCTCCTTTGCATAAGCAGCAAGACGTGGATATAGCCCATCAAGCATAGAGTCACCGACAAAAAGGATTATCTTTTTCGCAGTATCTACAGGCACGGGGAATTTCGGCACTACTTTTTCAGGTATGTCGTCCCGTACTTTTATCAAATTAGTATCAACCTGTGCTATAATGCTTTGCGACAGTTTATTTGTCCTGATTTCAAAGCCACATACAGAAATCGGTCCGCACATGGAATATACGAAAAAAAGGATAAACGAAATAGCAAGAAGAAGCCAAAGCCTGCTGTAACTCTTCATATCTTACAAGAGAATTTTATCAGAATGCGAAGCCTAACAATAACGAAATATTTGTCCTTGTCCTCATACCGCAAAAAAACGAGCAATTACTTCAATGACTCAAAAAAGTCGTTTCGCAGAGTTGCGTCAGTGGAGAAAACACCGGCATCGTGAATGGTGGTAGTTGCAGAATCTTGTTTTTCCACGCCTCTCATCTTCATACATAGGTGCTGGGCAGTGCACTTTACAATAACGCCTTTAGCACCAAGCGTTTCGTATACAGTGCGACACACCTCAGCGGTAAGTCTTTCTTGGACCTGAAGTCGGCGTGCGAGCGAATCAACAAGGCGCGCAAGTTTGCTTAATCCTACCATTTTCCCATTTGGTATATAGCCGATGGATATAGTACCGAAAAACGGCAAAATATGATGCTCGCAAAACGAATAAAACTCAATATCTTTAACGACAACTAATCTTGAGCCACCATCCTCAAAAATAGCCTGCTCAAGTAACTCGGGTGGATTCTGCCGATAGCCCTGTGTTGCGTAATAAAATGCCTTTGCTGCACGCATAGGGGTCTTAATAAGCCCCTCACGCTCAGGATTCTCACCAATCAGACGGATAATTGCGTCAAAGTGGGATGCAAGTTCTGCAATTACTTTTTGCTCATCCATAGTATTGTACTACCTTGGGTTAATACGGTCTTTTATCACACGGATTTCACGACTATACTGAGGGAAAAGGTGCTTTATTTCCGTTGCAGCCTGCTCAGCGGCATCATGCGTCTTAAAATCACCTACTTTCAGCCTCCAATATGGCGAGTCGTAAATGATGTAAGTGTGATATTGCGGTAGCTGCTCCGCAATGAGTTGTTCACGTTTTTTTGCTTCAGTCCTGGCAGTTCTCGGATTATTGTCAGAAAAGGCAAGAATGCGGTATCCGCCCGCTGGCTGAGGCGTTGCGACATCATCTTCATTTTTTTCTTCTATTACCGAAGTAGTTTCAGCACGCGCGATGCGTGATGAGAGTTTTTGAGGTTGCACAACGGTGATGATGCTGTCACGCTCTATTGAAGTGACAATATCGTCTGCTTTGGTAAAGAAAAATGCAGAAATCAGTATCAGAGAGAGAACTATGTGTCGCATGATAATTGATTTTAAAGCCTATCTGTTAATAAAAAAAATTGCAACTATGGTGCGACGTATCACGCCACAGTTGCAATTATCCTTACAAATTATGAATACAAACTTCCATTAGAAAGCATTGACGATGCCCATGAATGACTCAGCATCAAGAGAAGCACCACCAATAAGACCACCGTCAACGTCAGGCTTAGCGAAGAGAGCGGCAGCGTTTGTAGGCTTGCAACTGCCACCATAAAGGATAGAGCAGTCTTCAGCAACCTGCTTTCCGTATTTTTCAGCAATTACGTTGCGGATAAACGCATGCATTTCCTGCGCCTGGTCGTCAGTAGCGGTTTTGCCGGTACCGATAGCCCAAACAGGCTCGTAAGCGAGAATTATTTTGCCAAATTCTTCTGCAGAGAGGTGGAAGAGAGCGCTTTCAATCTGAGCTTTTACCACTTCAAGGTATGAGCCGTTTTCGCGTTCTTCAAGAACTTCACCAATACAGAAGATAGGAGTAAGACCATTTGCGAATGCAAGAGCTACTTTTTCTTTCAGTGTCTCTGAAGTTTCGCCATAATACTGACGACGCTCAGAGTGACCGAGAATAACGTATTTTGCGCCTGTAGAAGCAACCATAGCTGCAGACACTTCACCAGTGTATGCGCCAGACTTGTGGTCTGCACAGTTTTCTGCGCCAAGCCCGAGCTTGTTCTGGTCAATTACAGCTGCGATAGAAGCAAGGTGGGTAAAAGGAACAGCGATGATAACGTCACATTTTGGACTTGCACCTTTAAGTGCATTGTTAACGCCTTCTGCGAGTGCTACGCCTTCCTGCAGGGTAGTGTTCATTTTCCAGTTACCTGCTACAATATTTTTTCTCATATTATGAATAATATATGTGTTATGTGATTAAATTTTTTCGGTCAAACAACCAGCCATATTTACGGCCGGCTCTCTACAAAATTTTCAATACTTGGAGCCGCGAGTGGGACTCGAACCCACGACCTTTTCGTTACGAATGAAATGCTCTACCGACTGAGCTATTGCGGCTAATAAAAGCACTATGACTTTTCAGAGTGCAAAGTTATTAATTTTTTGTGATTTGACGACTAAAAGTGAGCGTAATTTTTGCATTTTTTAGGTCAAATTCTGCCATTGCGGGTACAGAAGTGTATGGAACGACCGCATTTATGGTCTCCGTAGTGGTATAATAGTAGTAATAAGACGTTGAAGCCTCCTGTGTAGTAACGAGAGAAACGGGAGTCAAAACGAATGTATAGTCCTCCGGTTTAACCTCATCTTTTTCCAAGAGAGAGAGCATATAGTCACGCAATCCGGTAAAGGAATACGTCTTGTTTACCTTGTCGTATTCAGCCACGAAAGAAGTCACACCATCAGCAAGCTTGTTTTCAACAAAGAAATTATCTTTGTCTTTTGACAAAATCATCATTATATGAGATGGAGGTGCGAGTTCGTAGTCGTTTTCAATCTCATTAACGGGCAGCTTAAATGTCAGGGCATTTAGCACAGCAAGTTTGCCGGCGCGCTCACGATAAGCCTTTATCACGTCAAGTGCCGGGAATGTTATTTCAATGTCGCGTCCTGCCGGAGCTACGATGATGTTATCACCGCTATCGATTCTCTTCTTGAGGTCGTCGCTCATCTGGTATTTAATTATGTTATTTGTAACCACCTCTGGCTTTGTGGCGAAATAATATCCGACATAGTTTAATGCAGTGTCAACGTTTTCAGATGTAGTGACGTGTTTGGTATAATGCATGCGCATAGACGTCTGCTGAATACGCATCACACGTCCTGAGCCGTAGCTGTTGCGAACAAAAATACCGGGGAAAAATTGAGTAAATGCCTCCGGGTCAGAAAACATTTCCGGAGTTTCCTTATATTTTGTAAATATGTTTTTGGCTATTTCCAATGGCATCTTGACATACACATATCTGCAATCGTAACCCTGCACGGTGTCGTTTTCTCCGACGGCGTTACATTTATAGATTTTTGATGAAAGCTTCACATTAGGGTCGTAATAGCCTTCAGGGTCAAAGTCGCTGTAAATAGGAGATGGCAGTTGCTTTACCAGCGGATACACCTCCAATCCCATTGGGATAAGAGAGTCTCCCACTATGTCGCCGTTAGGAATATTGAGCACAACAATCAGCGAATCTATGTCGTCAACAGAAACGCCTGTGGTGTCAATCTTATTTGCACACATAAACTGGGTGACGTATTCAGATGAGAATGAACCGTAGCCTTTTGCCACAATCGAGCCCAAAAGCTGCGTGACAGTTCGCGACTGAATACGTTTATTTTCAATAGAGCGTCCCTCTACCACGAAAGTAGAGTCAATGTCTATCTCCAATTCATCATTAACGAGTGAGCCTCCAATGCCGTTTGTGTCGTTTTCACATGCCGTGAAAAGCGCAAACATTGTGGCTAAAAGGCTAATAAACAAATATTTTGTTTTCATCGTTGTGTATTAATAAATACTGAATTATTGCTGCAGAGATGCATAAAACTCGGCATAGGCGTCGGTATAGTTCTCGCTACCCGGATATCTGAGGAACGGCTTCCCGGATGCGGCAGCATAGTCAATAAGTTCCTGTTCGATACCATCAGAGGCTTCTACTATTCCGTCGGCATAGTCAATTGCGAGCTTATTAAGTGCTATGCAGTCAACAGGGTTTGCCTTAATGTCAGCAATTATCTCGTCAGAAAAACCTTCAGATTTCAGTTTGTCGATAAATCTATCATTGAGCACGCCTTCAAATCTGTCATTATAGAGAGAATAAACGATTTTTGAAGAGCGGAAAGATGGGTCTTCGTGATAGCGGTGCTTGATATAAAGCGGAGAAAGAGCCGTAGTCCAGCCAATGCAGTGTATCACAGCAGGGTCCCAGCGAAGTTTTTTCACAGTTTCAGCCACTCCACGGACGAAAAACATCATACGCTCGTCGTTATCGTCAGGGCTAATGCGTATTTCAAGAGCACTTTCTTCGTTGTGATAGAAATAATCGTCGTTATCTATAAAATATACCTGCATGCGCGACGGAAGAAGCGTAGCCACCTTTATGATGAGTGGATGGTCGGTATCATCAATTATGATATTCATGCCTGAAAGCCTGATAACCTCGTGCAATTGGTTACGGCGCTCGTTTATGATGCCGTATTTAGGCATAAAGGTCCTCACTTCATAGCCATGACTGATGACAGACTGTGAGAGGTCTTTGCTCAAGACAGACATTTCCGTCTTTGGCAGATAAGGATGTACTTCCTGTGCGATGTACAGTATTTTTGGCTTGCTCATTAAAGAAAATAAAATATAGTATCAATTATTTTGCAAAGTTACGAATTTTTTTTGAGAAAATTCGCATTTTCGCTTATTATCAATGTTATAATTGCCTAAATTTCTTTAATTTTGCAAATATCATGGGGTATATCCTTTACAGAAATGGCTTAAGCATGCGGTATTCCTCGTATTTTGAAGACAGCAGTTTTATTACTTCTTCAAGACGGTCTGCCGTAAATAATTCATCAGGCAGAGTATAGCGTTCATCATCAATATAAGCATACGCCTGCACTTGTAAGTCATCGGGCAATGGACGTGAATTATCGCTCTCTGAATAAAAAATTTCACATACCCGGCGAAAAATTTCCTCCGTGCATGCAGTACGCCCCTCTTCATATGTAGGCTCTGCGAAGAAGCGGTAAAAAGTGCGGTCACTGCACATCATCACAACCATCTGCGCCGCTCCCGGTATGCGGAGCGAGAATGTAAATTCGGTGATTTTGGATACGTCCATATACTCTAAATAAATGTATAACTATCAGCATCATTTATCACCGGCAGACGTCTGCGAATATCTTCCACAGACTTAGGTATAGCAGTAGCATATGTGATATTACCAATATTTTCCCCCACATTTTCTCCCGTAGGTCCAAAAACGAAAGAAAGCCCGTCATAGCAGCCGTAATTATCGTTTCCTGAACGATTTGCGCCTACAACGTATGCCTGATTTTCTATAGCACGCGCTATGAGCAAATGTTTCCATGCATAGCCACGCACCTGCGGCCAGTTTGCAGGAACAAGGAGAACATCGTAAGCATTGCCCACGTTTCTGCACCACGCAGGAAATCTGAGGTCGTAACATACTATCATAGATAAATTCCAGCCTCGAAATCTAATAATTGGGCATGCTTGAACTCCTGATTTTAGCAAATTTT
Organism: uncultured Porphyromonadaceae bacterium; assembly: GCA_945231345.1. Lineage (GTDB taxonomy): Bacteria > Bacteroidota > Bacteroidia > Bacteroidales > Muribaculaceae > CAJUPY01. Next base: position 14,721 of record CALYOL010000006.1, on the reverse strand, counting down.
TCTCAGGGCTAAGTGAAAATAGATGGCGTTTATCGTAAAATGTCTCATCACCACCCGGCTCCACAAAGAAAGCTCTGTTTACCACCATGTTTGCAATTTTGCAAAGGAAGCTGCCCGAAATGGCACAACTATATTTGCTCGCAAGACTATGCAGACGTTTCAGAGTATTTCCACTCAGTGGCTCTGCAAGTGCCTCTATTCTCTGAGGGTCTGAAACAAAGCCTGTGGAAAAAAGCTCCGGCAGCACCACCACATCAACTTTCCTGTCCATCCCGGCAAGTGCTGACTCAAGCGCAGACAAATTTGCTTCTGGATTTTCAGGCACAATGTCTGTAGATATTATTGCTATTTTAAGTTCCTGTCTCATATTCAATTAATTATCCTCCGTAGAAAATTTTTCAGGATATTTGGCAGTGAATTGGCTGTAATAGTCTTTTATGGCGCGCATATCAGCCTCATTGTCGCCGGTGGGGATAAACGTTTTTTCAAGATGAATATGCTTATCCTTAAAGTCAAACGCACCAAGGGTAATGGGCACCCCCGCCTGCCGTGCTATCTCTAAAAATCCGGTATGCCACTTTGCAGTGCGGCTACGGGTTCCCTCCGGAGTAATGGCTATAGCGAGTTCATCGCTTTCCTTAAATCGTTCTACGAGCACGTCAACCAGCGATAACTTTTGATTTTTTCTTGCCCACGGCCCTCCCCCTAGCGCACGGAAAAAGTATCCCAAGGGCCAGCGAAACCAGGACTCCTTCATCAGAAAACCGGCTTTTCGACCTATTGACATATACGCCAACTTGCCCAACACGAAATCCATATTGCTCGTATGTGGGGCGACACAAATTATGCACTTAGGATAGTCAGGAACAGTGCAAGTCACCTTCCATCCAAAGATGCGCAATAAAAACCTGGAGAAACCCATTATGCCTCTTTCTTATGCGGCATAGCGGCATTCATCGCATTCACGATAGACTGTAGCTTTTCAGCAAACTCGGCATGGAAAGCGGCGAAAGCCTTTTGAAAATACTGTCTACGCGCCTTACGGTATTCACGAGCATTATCGAAATCTGACGGCACCTTGTCAAATGCTATAGACACTTTGCTAAGCGAAGTAGTCTGCAATGCCGCGATATCTCTCACAACATTATGCATTTCTTCAGTGCTTACGCCATCAATGAAATGCGCTGCGATAATACATTCACCGGCACATTCGCCACAGATTCTGCGAATTTCTTTTTTCAAAATTCTCTTATTCATAATTCTATGATTTTAAAATTACACGTTTCAATTGTTTATATGTTGCAGAAATATGCGTTATGGGCTGTCGAGAAGCAGCATATCCATCCATAATGCAGTTGTTTTCATTGTCTGTGATGAGCCTGATTTCCGTCTCATCGTCTCGCAGAGGATTTGTCTTAGGCGAGAAAATCTCGTGTTTTGCGACGTCTTCTCCAAGCAATACAGCAATTCTGCTGTCGTTTACCGCGTATCTATCGTCGTCGCGCAAGGCAACATACCTGCTGACAGGGAGTCCCATCTTGCTCGCAATGATTGCGGCAGTCACGTTTCCGAGGTTGCGTGTAGGGATTGAAATAACAATATTCTTGCAGCTTTTGTTTTCCCTTATCAGCCGAGAGTAAGCATAGAGATAAACTATGGTTCTCGGAAGTAGTGCAGCCACATTTACAGAGTTAGCGGTGATAATTGGCACATAAGCCTGCATTTCCGGGTCAGTGACAGCCTCTCGAGTGATGTCAAGCACCTTCATAAGGCTACCTGACACCTCCACGGGCACAACGTTTTCGCCATAGTTTGTAATGGCGTTTCTGCGTCGTTCAGACAGGGAGCCTGCAGGGAAAAGAATATACGATTTCACGCCAGGCATATCATTGAACGCATCTGCCACTGCATGCCCAGCACCGGTAGAAGATGAAATGATAACATTAAATCTCGCATACTTGCGATAGCGCTTCAGCAGGTTAGCCATAAAACGAGCCGAGACATCATTGTAATTGCCCGTAGGACCATGTGTCAAGTCAAGTTCATAGCGATTTTCAGCGGTGCGACGGAACGGGATATCAAAGGTAAGTGTTTCGTAAATAATATCCTTGATAGTAGCAGAGGGAATGTCTGTGCCGAAAAGCATATTAGCCACTACATAGCCAATCTCGGGGAGCGACATATCTCCAATATTTTTATAATAAGCCTTAGGTATCAGAGGGTAAGACTGGGGTAGATATAGGGCTCCGTCGCTTGATGCGCCCTTGTGTATTGCCTCAATCAGGCTTACCGCCTCCTGATTTCCTGTGACCGGATTATATAGCATATCTATATTTCGATGTGTTTAATAGATTTAAGAATAACCTTACACTGTTATAACGTATTTTCAATGCTTTTATTATAATAAAAAACAAAAAGAGAACAGCCACTTTCCGAAAAAATGGTAATTATTCCCCCAAAATATATACTACTGAAAAGAAAAAACAATACTAATTTTGCAACAATAAAAAATAGCATTAAATTTGTAAAAAATATAGCCACTTATTATGTATTTAGAAAACATCACGTCACCGGCAGACGTAAAACGCCTGAGTATTGAACAGTTAAAGACACTTAGCAGTGAAATACGCACTGCATTACTGGGTAAACTCAGTGAATGCGGCGGCCACTGCGGACCAAACCTCGGCATGGTAGAGGCTACTATCGCCATGCACTACGTTTTTGACTCTCCTACCGATAAAATAGTATTCGACGTATCTCACCAATGCTACACACATAAGATGCTCACCGGGCGCGCCTCCGCTTTCCTGGACAGTAGCCGATATCACGACGTTTCGGGCTATACTGAGCCGAGCGAAAGCCCTCACGATAACTTTATTATCGGACATACATCTACATCTGTAAGCCTTGCGGGCGGACTTGCGAAAGGTCGCGACCTGAATGGGGAACACTACAATGTAATTGCCGTGATTGGCGATGGCTCTCTAAGTGGCGGAGAAGCACTTGAGGGACTTGACTGGGCGGCTGAACTGGATTCAAATTTCATCATTGTGGTAAACGACAACCAAATGTCTATTGCCGAGAACCATGGCGGACTATATAAAAACCTCGAAGAGCTTCGGCTTTCGGACGGAACCTGCAGCAACAACTTATTCCGCGCCATGGGACTGGATTATGTGTATGTAAGCGACGGAAATGACATAGAATCACTCATATCCGTTTTCAGCAAAGTGAAAGACGTCAATCATCCTGTAGTGGTGCATATAAACACCCTGAAAGGCAAAGGTTACCTCCCCGCAGAACAAGACAAGGAGACATGGCACTGGAGTATGCCTTTCGACATTGCTACCGGCAAGCTAAAGAACGAGTTTATTGGCGAAGACTACAATGACCTCACAGCACTCCACCTAATGGAACTGATGAAACGCGACCCCAAAGTATGCGCAATTACAGCGGGCACACCCGGCATCTGGGGATGGACTCCACAAAGGCGCGAGGAAGCGGGAAAACAGTTTATAGACGTGGGCATTGCTGAAGAACATGCCATAGCTCTTGCATCCGGTATTGCTAAAGCTGGCGGGAAACCCGTTGCCGGAATTTGCAGTTCTTTCATTCAGCGCACTTACGACCAAATGTCGCAAGACCTCTGCATAAACGACAGCCCGGCTACAATCCTCGTCCTTTGGGCCTCACTTGCATCAATGACAGACGTAACTCATCTTTGCCACTTCGACATCCCACTGCTATCCGGCATTCCAAACCTCGTATTCCTCGCACCTACAAACCGCGACGAGTACCTTGCAATGCTTGACTGGAGCGTGAGCTATACGTCTCACCCTGTGGCAATACGAGTGCCTGTAGGCGCTGTAAAATCTGCTGACAGACCTGTAGCTACTGACTATTCAGACCTCAACAAATATGAAATGGTACATCGAGGAAAAGACGTAGCAATTCTCGCTCTTGGCAATTTCTTCTCGCTGGGAGAGAATGTATGCAGACTGCTTAAAGAAAAAGGGATTGATGCCACGCTCATAAATCCTCGTTTTATCTCAGGCATTGATGTCGAGATGTTAGACAGTCTCACAAAAGACCACAAAGTGGTGGTGACCCTTGAAGACGGTGCTCTTGAGGGCGGATTTGGAGAGAAAATTGCACGCTATCTTGGCAATACAGACCTCAAAACGCTATGTTACGGTGCCAAGAAACAATTTGCAGACCGCTATTCTGTGGCTGAATTCTTTGCGGAAAACAGGCTTGTGGATTCTATGATTGCAGAAGATGTGTTAGAAATAATACGATAATTATGGCTATCAAGGAATTAACATTCGACTCAGTGCAGAAAGTCAACGACTATTATGGCATAGAGACACGTCATCCACTCGTTTCCGTCTTTCGCCTTGACGGTGGAAGACCGGTAGAAGAATACGTTGTTCATTACGGACTATATGCGCTGTATCTTAAGGAGACAAAGGGCTGTATCCTGTCGTATGGGCGCACTAAGTATGACTACGACGAGATGACCATTACCAGCTTTGCTCCAGGTCAAACAATCCACATTCAGCCAGCACCCGGAGTCACTGCGCCTAAGTGTACTGCAATTATTTTTCATCCGGACTTGCTTTCGCGCACCTCTCTCGGCAAAAACATGTCGCGCTATGAGTTTTTCTCATACACAAGCAACGAGGCACTCCACCCCTCCGCCTCAGAAATAGAAATTTTCCGCGGAGTGCTGGATATGATACAGCAAGAATTGCAGCACGCAATAGACGTCCACACCAAAGAGCTGATTGTGAGCAATATAGAGCTTCTTTTAAACTACTGTCTCAGATTTTACGACCGCCAGTTTATCACAAGAGAAGAGATAAACCACTCCGTAGTAAAAAAGTTTAAAACATTGCTCAATGAATACATAGAAAAAGAAGCACTCACCAGCGGACTGCCCACAGTAGCATATTTTGCAGACAAATGTTGCCTATCTACAGGCTATTTTGGTGAGTTAGTAAGAGTTGAGACCGGGCGTACTGCAAAGGATTTCATATCAGACCATCTTATAGCAGCCGCAAAGCAGCTTCTAAATGACGTGACACTCAGTATCACCGAAGTGAGCGAGCGTCTTGGCTTTGAATACCCTCAGCATTTTGTACGCTTTTTCAAGGCAAAAACAGGGAAGACGCCATCACAGTACCGGGCGGCATAACGGCATTTACAACATAGGCTAAGAGCCTGTTTTATAAACTATTTATAGAACAGGCTCTTAGTATAACAATACCAATAATATCGTCTCAAATGCAACTTTTGCAGGGGAATTATTTGTCAAAAATGTATATTACGGATTTTGAATTACGCAGGGCGAAATGCTCAAAACGATTTTTCAAGCCTGTCACATCGGGCGATTTGATTCCATCAGGACAGAATAATTCATTATTTCTTTCAATTTGAATTCTGTCGTAAAGACCAGCGGAGAGCATAGCTTGCAAGAAAGTAGGACCAGCCTCAACAAGGATAGAATTTGAGCCACGGGACGCAATCTCGTCTATCACAGTGCGTAATTGCGACTCAGAAAGTCTATCTTCACATTCAGGCAGAATTATCTGCTCGGCATTTGGCAAGTCGTTGCGATAGTTAAGCGTGAAATAAAGGGTCTTGCGGAAGTCATTCTTGAAGATATTTGCATCAGCGGGTATTTTTCCATGTCGGTCAATCACGGCACGCAATGGCGCATTGCCGGTATTCCAGAAGCGAGTGTCAAGGCGAGGATTATCTGCAATGACAGTGGCGGAAGTGGTTAAAATCACGTCGTGTCGCGCACGAAGCCGATGAACAAAAGTTGACGTAACCGGTGTAGATACCGATATTGGAGCACCGTCGGCATTCGCCATGGAGCCATCAGCTGTTTCAGCCCACTTTAGAGTAATCAACGGGCGAGAATTGACGTATCTGCTGTTAAACTCAGGATTCAGAGCTCTGCACTGCTCTGAAATCTCGCCGCCGAGCACAGTCACTTCGATGCCTGCATCACGCAACATCGCAATTCCCCTACCATTAACTTTGGGCGACGGGTCACGGCTACCAACCACTACACGCCGCAATCCCTTGTCTATAATAAGTTTTGCACACGGTGGAGTCTTACCATAGTGGCTACAAGGCTCTAAAGTGACGTAAATAGTGGCATCACGCAGCAATGCCACATCAACGGGCTTTACCGATGATATGGCATTCACTTCGGCATGTCCCTCACCTATCCTTCGGTGGAAACCTTCGCCGATAATTCTTCCGTCATGTACTACCACTGCTCCAACTCTCGGGTTTGGTGCAGTGTTTGCCAATCCGAGGCGCGCCAGTGATATGGCACGCCTCATAAAGGCTATATCTTGAGCTAAATCAATCATTTAATAATTTTATACGTCTTCACAAATCCATGCTGTCTTAGTACTACGATGTAAATACCAGCAGCATCCGGCATTTTGCATACAGATACATCGCTGTCTTGCGCCACAAGCATGCCTGCGGAATTATACACAGCTACATTATCAACGTTGAAGCCGAAAGAAAGTTCGTTTCCGGTCACACTTGGACGGTATTCGTCGTTAAACACGTCTTCTACGCCAGTCACGTTGATGTATTCAAGTTTATATGCGGCAAGACCGTTATTTGGTGCGAAAACGTAGATATAAACTACATTTGCAAGAGGCTGAGCAATGCGTATCAATCCACATTTGTCACCGCCAGAGGGAGTAATCGTTCCCATGTATCCTTCAGGGAAATCCCATATAGTCTTGAGTCCGGAGAATGACGACGGAAGATTATCACCGGAAGCAATGCGGAATTTCACGCCACTGTCGTAGTTACCGCAAGAGTAAGCCAAGAATTTGTTGCCTCCAAGTGTGAAATAAGCTACACCATTCATAACATCATCAACCGGTTTTATATCAGAAGCTTGAGAAAACGAACCACTTGGCGAGGAATTGCCCCATGTGTAATATTCTGGGGATGTACTACCACCATCAATGAAGAAATGGTCTTTATCAACGATAAACATTCGTGGTGCTATTCCAAGAGTGCTGTTCGCGGTCATTTGCGCGTAATCCTTATACACACCGTCTTTAAACCTGTACCGATAAATCACATTTGTATTTGAAGCTCCGAAAAGATAACTTGTGCCAGAAGATATACTTCCAAAAAATGAAGTATGGTCAATACGATCAGTACCCCTTGTTAAGTTTTCTTTTATGCTGGAAACAACGCCCGTAGAAGTATTATACTTACCTAATACCAAATACTTACCTGATGACAATGCGAGGTTTGAAACAAGAACCTCCTGATTGTCATCTACCATGATATTATTCAGCTGTGTATAGCCGCCAGCGTTTGTTGTGTATGAAGACGGGAACGAGATATCCATATCTGGATATTGCTCTCCTGTTAATGCGTTAAATTTATGAATATTTTTTGTTGCTGATGATGAATTTTCCGAACTATACGTTACCATAACGTATCCTTCACCATCTGCATTAATATTTCTTACAGCGAAGTCACGGTTTACCTGTGTGTTACCACTGGTAAAGAAATTGCCTAAAACATTAGACTTAATCCAAAGGTTAGTAAACTTGAAATAGCCACCACTACCCGACGTAATAAGCGGATAATCAGTTTCTTCCACCGTTACAGCTGCATTGCTATCATCAGCTATGACATTGAAATAACGCACTTCGCTGACACCGTCTTTGAGACCATCCTGACTTGTCACCATACGGAAATAATATTTTCCGGTAGAGAACTTGGTGTATGGGATAATGTATTGCGGTGCGCCAAGTTCATCTATCACGGTATAACTGTAAGAGCTGTATACAATATTCTTAAAGTCTGAATCAGCGGCAATTTCCAGTTTTGTTGTGGTACCAGCCGGATTGCTGGCGCAGATTACTACGTCCGTGCAATCAAAAGTAAAGTCATTTTCAGGATAGAAGATAGTGGAGACTTTTGCGCCCGGAAAAGCAACATTGAAGTATCCTTTTTCACTGACGCCGTCGTGATAGCCCCCATCTTTTGATGCAATTACACGCCAATAGTGCTTTGTATTGTTAACCATCCCTATATTGCTGACAGAGAATGACACCTGAGTGCCTTTAGGAGTAAAATCAGAGCTGCTGTAAAGGATAGTGCTGAAATCCTCGTAAAGAGAGAACTCAATTTTATAAGCGTCAGCATCAACATCAGTGGCAGTAAAAGTGCCTCCATCTTCGGTCAATACATTTCCATTTGCGGGAGAGATGAGTTTAGGAGAAGATAGTGTAGGACGATTTACGACAAAGGTGCGGACTTCGCTCTCGTTGTTGTAATATCCTGCGAGAGAAGTCTCGACTTTCCAGTAGTAAGTACCATCAGGGAATACAGAGACGGGACCTGTGAAATAGAGGTTTCCTTCGGCATTCTTAGCCGGTGCTTTTGAAGAGTCAAAAGTCATGTAGGTGAAATCCTCATTCATGGCAACATGGAGCACATATGTATCAGCCTGAGTGTCAGTAAATACCATATCAATGCTTCCAAGATTAAATACAGTTCCATTAGCCGGCGAAAGCAATGTGACAGCTTCGCAAGGCTCAGAGATATTGTTTACGGAGAAATAAAAAATGCTGCTGTTTGAATCTTTATAACCATCTTTTGACGTGACTATTCTCCAGTAATAATCGCCGTCGGCGAGAGATTTACCGTCGTAGGTGTATGAATAGTTACCGTCGGCAGTGTTATTTGGAGAAATAGTTTGGTTAAACAGCATATTGCTGAAATTAATGTCTGAAGCAATCTGCAGTTTATAGCTATCAACGTTAACTTTTGAGAAAGTAAATGTGATAGATGATGGTTTGAGGGCAGAACCGGTAGCAGGAGAGATAGGAGTGGATGCCGGAGCGGGGTCAATCAGCGGCTCGTTAAGAGTGGTGAGCTGCCACTCGTTACCATATCGGTCGAATGGGGCAACGGCGTACCAGTAGCCTGAAGTTTTTCCGGAGATGCTGACGGAGTTTGTATAACTCATATCGACGATGTATTCAGCCTTGAGTCCGTTGCTGTTGGTTGATTTGGCAGAATTTCGGCTTACGGTGTTAGGAATAGCGTAGAAGAGGTATCTCACACCGCTCATACTGCTGCAAGAAAGAGTAGAGCCGCTGACGCTAAGGTTTGCAATCTTACCCGGGTCGGTTGCGGTGTACCAGGTCATTGCAGGAGGGACGGATTTGTATTTATATTGGTTAGCAATTTCGCCCATGTCATTAAGATAGGCCTTTATCTTATAAAGCACGGCACCAGGTTGAGCATCAGTATTCACAGCTCTGTTAGTTGCAATTTGTGCGCCAACTTCCGAAACGCCCAGTTTTTCTATGGTATTACTTGAAAAAACAGGTCTACCAAAACGGTTTGCCACTTTATCATACCATTGCATTATTGGCTTATATGGGTTAGTTTCACTTGTATGCGACCAATAGACCTGAGGGGCAAGATAATCAACTGTTCCTGCATTTAACCAAGCTAAAGGGTCGCAATAAATACCATCATACATCCAGTCATTTCCAGTACATGCGGATAATCCGTATTTTCCGGCAGAAACACCATTACCACCGCAAACACCAGCCGGTCCAATACCGAAACGGACATAAGGCTTTATTGACTTAATCCTGTCATATACAAGCTTAACCGTCTTATTCACATTGTCTCTTCGCCAATCTGCAAGTGTCATTCCACTTCCATATTTAGAATATTGAGTTGCATCTATATTGTCATATTCATCAAGCCATTGTGCGTAAAAATAGTCATCAAACATGACTCCATCAATATCATACTTTTCAACTATTTCAGCAATATAGTCTGCAATATGCTGTCTCACCTCCGGAATCCCGGGATTTAAGATTCTAAATGTATTTTGATTATCTTTTATCATGTATTCCAAAATCCATCCATTATTAGTCGCCCATGTGTCATAAGTAGTCGTCACTCCCCAAGTAGACTTAACCGGCATTCTATAAGGATTTATCCAAACATGGGCTTCCATTCCAAGGTTATGACACTGAGTAACGAAATAAGCCAAAGGGTCCCATCCAGGATTAGAGCCTCGTTTACCAGAAACATATTGTGACCAAGGCACCGCCGGCGATAAAGAAGAAGGATACATAGCATCCCCCATGGGTCTTGCCTGAAACGCAATAGCATGAATATTAACGTTTTTACAATTAGTAATATAATCTAACATTCCACTCTGTCCAACAGATGTTCCGAACTCAAAATTGTAGACAGAACAATACCAAGTACAACGAAACTCCTGTTTAGGATAATCGTCAGCCAACAAATTAAATTGTGTGATAAACACAGCCGTCACGGCGATGAATAATTGAATAAAATTTTTGCGCATTATGTGAAGAATTTAAGGATTAGCGAATGATTTATGTAAGAATATGCAAAATTACCCTTTTATTTCTTAATACTTAAAAAAATAATGTCAATAAATGTTAAATAAATGAACTTTTTTCAATTTTGTACGTTTTTAGCAATAAATGGAAGAAAAAAATCTTTATCTAATCTAAATTTAATCTTAATTTTATGGAAAATATTGAAAATAATCGAGAAAAATTAAGTGGAAATGAAATATTTTATCTAACTTTGAAACTTAATTGTAATCAACGGAATTTTAGAATGGCAGAAACGTATTTTTATGAAGAAGAAAAGGTGAAATTTCGCGAAATGTTTCACCGTCTAATAGAGCTTTCCAGGGAAATTGGAGAGCCGGGTGACGTACGACGAACAATCCGCGCCGTAAGAACTGCCATAAATGAGGGACATTATCGCCGCGACAAATATGGCATCAATCCACTGATGCATGCGATGTCCACATCCACGACACTCGCAGACAAGCTATCACCAGACAGAAACATGATACTCGCCATATTGCTCACCCCGGCAGTGGCGTCAAACCATATCTCGATAGAAAAGCTTGAAGAAGACTGGGGAGCAGACATCGCCAAGCTCGCAAAAGGTCTGATAAAAATCACATCGCTATACAGCCACAGGCAAGCCGTAGAAAGCGACAATTTCCGCCGTCTACTGATGACGTTTGCCGATGATATCCGCGTGATAATCATCATGATAGTAGACCGTCTTGTATTGATGCACAAGATAAACCACCACCCGAATGCATCGTTTGTACAAGACGTGGCATACGAGTCAAACTACCTGTACGCACCGCTCGCCCACAGGCTTGGACTCTACGCCATAAAAAGCGAACTGGAAGACATGTCGCTAAAATACACAAACCGGGAGATGTATACTTCCATCGCGCATAAACTGGCAGAGAAAAAGGCTGAGCGTGAGGAATATATAGCAAATTTCATCGCACCACTGAAGGAAAAGCTCCAAGCATCCGGTCTAAAGTTTGACATCAAAGGTCGCACGAAGTCAATCTATTCCATCTGGAACAAGATGCAAAAGCAGTCAAACGACATTGACAAGATTTATGACCTATTCGCTATCCGCATCATCATAGACTGCGAAGACGACCATAAGGTGGAGGAGCGAGACTGCTGGCTTGCATATTCCATTGTGACTGATATGTATCTACCTAACCTTGACAGACTTAAGGATTGGGTAACAAAGCCGAAGAGCAATGGCTATGAGTCGCTACACATCACCGTCTATGGAGCAGACAGCCGGTGGGTTGAAGTACAAATCCGCACTCGCCGCATGGATTTGATTGCAGAAAAAGGTCTTGCAGCGCACTGGAAGTATAAGGGAATACAGAGTGAAAACAACCTTGACGCATGGATGAACAATATCCGCGACATCCTGGAGGCGGCAAAGACAGGTCCGTTTGAGCTGATACGAAACTTCAAGATGGATATTTACTCGAAAGAAGTGTTTGTATTTACTCCGAAGGGCGACCTGTATAAACTCCCACTTGGGTCTACGATAGTAGATTTTGCATTTCATATCCACTCAAACCTTGGCTGCAAGTGCACCGGGGCGAAAGTAGACGGGAAAAACAAGAAGCTGAATTATGTACTTCAAAGTGGAGATACGGTAGAAATCCTGACAGCGAACAACCAGCAGCCAAAGCTTGACTGGCTCTCGTTTGCGATAACGTCTAAGGCAAGAAATAAAATCAGACAGGCGGTAAAGGAGGAAGAATACCGAGCTGCTGAAAATGCGAAGGAACTGCTACTGCGCAGGTTTAAAAACCGAAAAATAGAGGTGGATGAGTCACCTTTGATGAAGGTAATCAAAAAGCTTGGATATAAGACCGTAACAGACTTCTATGTAGCCATTTATGAGGAAGCACTTGACGTAAACAAGGTTATTGATACCTATACAACAATCACCGAAGGAGAAACTCAAGAGGAGGAAGTGGTATCAGCCCAGGAGTTTACACTCATCAAAAAAGACGATGAGAGCTCAGAACGTGAACGCGGGAAAAACAATGAGGTGTTTGAGATAGGCGACGGAACTGTAAAAGGTGTAAAATACACACTTTCAAAGTGTTGCAATCCGATTTTCGGTGATGAGGTATTTGGATTTGTATCATCGGAAGGCAGTATAAAAATCCACCGCAACGACTGCCCCAATGCTCAGCACCTAAAGAGCAAATTTGACTACCGCATCATAAATGTACGCTGGAAAGGGACAGACAGCAGCATGGAATCGGTGGTATTGCGAGTGACAGGGCGCGACGATATCGGAGTTGTGCAGCAACTTAGCTCAATCATCAACAAGTCTAAGACAGCCATACTGCGCAGCGTAGCGATAAACTCGCTGGGTGGCACATTCATGGGTACACTCGGCATCCTCTCCACGAGCAGTGAAGCCCTGCCAAAACTTATCAAGAAATTGGGCGAAGTGAAAGGAGTATATAACATAACACGCGAAGGCAAATAACAATATAACAAAATGAAAAATAGCATTTTAGCAACAATAATAGCAGCCGCACTGGTTACATCCTGCGGCAAGTCTGAGTCAACGACAAGTGCGGAAGCCCTTCTTGCTGAAGCACAAGCGGCACTCGACGCACAAGACACAAATCTCGCCACATCTCTGCTTGACAGCCTTGACAGAGGTTACGCATCAGAAACCGGGGTTAGGAAACAGGCTTTGGCAATGCGCCCGAAAATCGTAGAATGTGAAACGCTAAAGGAAATCACCACGACAGACAGCCTTATGGCGTATTATGCAGACCTACACGCTCGTGCACAGGAAAAGATGAAATGTGTGAATAATCCGCAACTTGTAGAGCCATATTACGTTGCAAAGGTGGCATTTAAGGAGGATTTTGTAAACACTACAGGGGTACAGGCTCGAGTGGATGAAATTGGTCAATTCTACATGGTATCATCCCTGAAAGGCAATAGCATCTGCCATACCTCAGTCACCATCACTGCAGACGGGGGAAGTGCCACAACAGCTACGATACCCTACGACGGAGAGGCAAATTACCGCATAGACGGGTCTGAATTAGTGACCTATATGACGGCTCAATGCGACACAGTTGGCAAGTTTGCAGCGACACACCGGACATCGATGGGCAAGCTGACATTTAATGGCAAGCGTAACCACACAATCCAGCTGTCACCGGCTCAAATGGCTTCGATAGCGGATGCATGGGACTTTGCACAGTCGATAGTTCAATCCCGTGAGCTTTCAATTCAGCGTGAGAAGCTGGAGCGCAAACTACAGATAGCACGCGACCAAGCTGCAAGACAATTACCTGAGCAATAAGCGTTTACAACAAGCGATACGCCTATAAACGACTGAATAAAATGGCATTAGCACAGATTGATGAGGCATTTTTCTCATTCGTCAGAAGTCATGCGGATGAAGACCCGATAAAACTTCGCCTGAAATATAAGCCTGAGCGTCTTTCATCTATCGACTTGGCAATCACTCACTTAGAATGCGTAAAAAAGGCTAAGGGCAAGTTTATAGGCGACGCCGGCGAAACTATTGCGCCACAGGTAATGCTCTCTCCCCTATCCGTAGAGCAGGCAAGCGGCTTATCTACAGCGAGGTTGCACGTTTCCCTTGTGAAGAGCGGAAGCAAAGTTCTGGATATGACTTGCGGAATGGGAATTGACACGATTGCCTTTGCGACACTTGGGAAATGCGATGTGACGACGTGTGAAATGGAGCCTTTTTATGCGGAAGTGGCGGAATATAATTTTGGCAAATATGCCAATATTCATGTAGTCAAGGGTGACAGTGTGGAATATCTGAAAGGGACAACAGAATGCTATGACGTAATATTCATAGACCCGGCTCGACGAGACAGCAATGGTGGCAGAGTATATAATATTCACGACTGTACGCCGGACTTGTGCGACATACTTCCCCTACTCCTCAAGCATGCACCCCGAATAATAGCCAAGCTATCGCCTATGCTGGATATCACACAGACAATCAAAGATTTATCTCCTGTGGAGATTTATTCTGTGGAGGGAGACGGCGGCGAGTGTAAGGAAATTTTGGCTGTGATAGAGCAAGTGCATGGCGGTGAGACATCCATTAAGGTGGTGCATGAGAATGGGATGTTTTGTTTCACTCAAAGTGATGAGAATGCAGCCAGTGCAGTATACGGGAGTCCTGAAAAGGGAGATGTTTTGTATGAGCCATGCGCAGCGGCAATGAAAGCGGCGCCGTTCAGACTGTTATCGGCGAAATTCGGGCTAAAAAAGCTGCATCCTAATACTC
>CALYOL010000005.1 GCA_945231345.1 uncultured Porphyromonadaceae bacterium | reverse complement strand
TACACGCGTAAGATCGTCGGCAGCGTCAGATGTGTATAAGAGACAGATGTTAGAGTATGCTTCCGGTGGAATGTATCCCATGTCAATGAATACGTTTTTCCACTGTCCTCCTTGTGCTTTGTGGCAAGTGACGGCGTATGCGTATTTGACTTGTAGTGCGTTGAAGTAAGGGTCTTGCTTAAGTGCTTTCAGTCTGACGGGATAAGGAGTAAGCGAGTCGAAACGGTTGTTGTCGTTGATGATGTCGTCGGCGAGTTTGCGGAATTTGTCTGGCTGAAGAGCAGGAGTGTCTGAAGAGAGGGAGTTAAGGATGATTTTGACGTCGAGAGTGACATCACGGTCGATTAGGGAAATTTTTATGTCGGCAAATCGGAGTCCGTAAGCCCATTCAGTGCCATAGACCTGCTCTATGCGAGCGATGTCGCCGTTAGCGATGAAGTCTGTGCTATTGTTTTTCGCGGTCCAGAAATAGTTGTTTTTTGAAATTAAGAGAAGCTCTCCTTTAGTGAGTTCTTCCTCCTTGTCGAAAATACGCTGTCGGATAGCGGCGTTGAAGTCAGTAGCTCGTCGGTTAGAGCGAGTGATGAGTATTGTGTCGTCTATTTCTGCGGAGGAATAAGCGGATTGTAGTGCGTCTTCCAGAGTTTCGCTGTCTTCAATTCTGACGTCGGAGAAAGGAGAGACGGTGAGAATGGGAGCGGTGAGAGGCTCGGTTCTCATTTGTCGTCGGATAGATGTGGCGTTGAATAGTATCCCGGATTCGGCTTGCTGCCTGACGGTCTCTGTCATAGTTGCGCGTGAAACTTTGAGTCCGTATGATTGAAGGACCTTTACGCTCATGGCAGGGCTTTCAGCCATTCCGACAGGGGGGAGCTGCGCGGTGTCTCCGAGTAGAATCATTCTACAGCCTTCGCCGGTGTAGACGTATTGGATAAGGTCGTCGAGCACGTTCACGCCGCTTTCAGACTCGGAGCTAATCATAGAAGCCTCGTCGACGATGAAGAAAGTGTCAGTGTGGTGGTTTTCGCAAACGGTCATGACGGATGAGTATTCGCCGAGTCCAGGCTGCCGATAGATTTTGCGGTGGATGGTGAATGCCTGTCGGCGAGCGAATGCGCTGAAGACTTTTGCGGCTCGTCCTGTGGGGGCGAGTAGGATGGAATTAATACCTACTTCGTGAAGAGTCTTTACGAGAGCTGCGGTGACGGATGTTTTTCCAGTACCGGCGTAACCGTTAAGGAGAAAGACAGAGTTAGGGGCGGCGTTACGAGAGCAGAAACGGGAAAGGGCAGCAATCAAGAGAGTTTGCTGCCCTGTAGGGTTGTATGGCAGGTTGCCTATAACACGTTCTGCAAATTCCGAAACGGTCATTTGTCTTATTTAAGACTCCATTCAACGCCGTCTTTTGTGTCTTTGACGTTGAATCCAAATTCGGCGAGACGGTTTCTGATAAGGTCGCTGGTAGCCCAGTTTTTTGCGGCCTTAGCTTCAGCACGAATTTCGAGGAGAAGGTCCACAGCCTGTTCAAAAGGCTTAAGAGCGTCGGCACTTTCTCCGGCTATGATGTCGGCACGCATTCCGAGTATTTCAAAGAGGAAAGTGTCGAAAAGTGCTTTGAGTGCGTTGATGTCTTCAGCGGTGACTTGTGCCTGTCCGTCTTTAGCGATGTTTATCAGCCTGCAAGCTTCGAAGAGGTGAGCGATGACGATAGGCGTGTTCAGGTCGTCGTCGAGAGCTTCGTAGCATTTTCCTTCGAGTGCTTTTATCTGGTCTGAAATGGTAGAAGTCTCGGCAGGCTTGAGCTCTGCGATGCGGTTGTACCCTTCGAGCATTCGGGAATACGCCTTTTCGGAAGCCTGAAGAGCTTCGTTGCTGAAATCAACGGTAGAGCGGTATTGAGCCTGAAGGATGAAGAATCGGATAGTCATCGGAGAATAGGCCTGTGTGAGAAGCTTGTGGTTTCCGGTGAAAAATTCGTCGAGCGTGATGAAATTACCGAGAGATTTTCCCATTTTCTGTCCGTTGATGGTAATCATATTGTTGTGCATCCAATATTTTACCGTCTCGTGATGATTGTGAGCGACGGACTGTGCAATTTCGCATTCGTGGTGGGGAAATTTGAGGTCCATTCCTCCGCCGTGGATGTCGAACTGTTCACCGAGGTATTTTTCACCCATAGTGGAACATTCGAGGTGCCATCCGGGGAACCCTTCGCTCCAAGGGGAAGGCCAGTGCATGATGTGCTCAGGCGCGGCTTTTTTCCAGAGGGCGAAATCTGCGGGATGGTGCTTTTCGGCTTGTCCGTCGAGAGCTCTTGTTTCGCTGAGGAGCTCTTCGATGTTTCTGCCGGAAAGTTTTCCGTAGTTGTAGTCGCGATTGTATTTAGGGACGTCGAAATATACAGAGCCTTCGCTGATGTAAGCGTATCCTGATTCGAGGATTTTCTTTATGTATTCAATCTGCTCGATGATATGTCCTGAGGCGTGTGGCTCGATAGAAGGGGGAAGGACGTTAAGTGCGTCCATAGCTTTGTGGTACCTGTTTAGGTAAAACTGGACGACTTCCATAGGCTCGAGCTGTTCGAGTCGAGCTTTTTTAGCGATTTTGTCTTCACCGTCGTCGGCGTCGTGCTCGAGGTGCCCAACGTCTGTGATGTTTCTGACGTAACGCACTTTGTATCCGAGGTGCTTAAGGTATCGGAACACGATGTCGAAAGTAATGGCGGGACGAGCGTGTCCGAGGTGTCCGTCACCATAGACGGTTGGTCCGCAAACGTACATACCCACATGCTCGGGGTGGATAGGTACGAAAAGCTCCTTTTTGCGTGTTATGGAGTTGTAGATGGTGAGGTTGTTGGGTCTCATTTTTTTTAGAGGTTAAGCCTGGAAAGGGTTCGGGATATCGTTGCCGTTATTGGCTTGGCCTTTAGGTAATTTGCGCTGAATTTCGCCAAAAGCCTGCTCGTATTTCTGAACGTTTTCGTTTAGTGCGAAGAGAAGGTTTTTTACGTTTTCAGGAGTCATGATGATGCGGCTCTGAACGCGAGCTTGTGGCATGTTGGGTGCAACGGCAATGAAGTCGAGGAAAAACTCGTTTGCAGAGTGTGAGAGAACTGCGAGGTTAGCGTAGTGTCCGCCTGCGATTTCAGGGGTGAGTTCGATTTTTATCTCATTCTTTTTCTGTTCCATGATTTTTACTATTTTTGTTTGTTATTAAAATTCTATTGTTATAGGGTTGCTTTTTAGTTCCGGGTCGTTGATATGGATTTTAAGACCTTTCCAATCAATGCTTTCCGATATTTCGTCGATGTTGAAAGCGATGTAATATGTCCGGTAAAAAGTGTCGGCAGGGTCGATAGTGCCTTCGAGAGAGTGGAAGAGGAATGCTTCCGGGTATTGGTGGCTCAGAGTAGTGTTGTTGACAACAAGTTCAAGTCGTCGTTTTTCCGGAGAGTAAGGGAGCTGTACTCTGAGAATTATTCGTCGCTCTATAGTCCAGTAGCTCATCAGTCGTATGATATCGGTGTTCCATCCTTCAATATTTTGTTTTTCGTCTGAGATGGCGTTGAAATTGCTGATGATGCTTGCACCTCGTAGGTTTATTTCTCCTGTGCTTTCGTCGGCGAAAGTGTAGCTGATGACGATGCAAGTGCCTTTAAGCTCAGTGTCTTCTGAGTGAAGAATGTTTGAGGAGTGGAGGCGAGTGGGGATGTTGTTTTCGTTTCCGGCGATGGCGAAAGTAGTTCCGCTTTCGTTGATGTCTTTAATCAGAGCCACGTCGGTAAAAGAGGCAACGGAAGATGGTGGATTATCGTCGCTGCAAGCAGTGGCGATGAAGCAAAGGAGTGATATATATATGAATTTTATCAGTTTCATTTATTGGATGTTATGCTGGTGATTACTCCGTCGTTGATGTGAATGATACGGTCGGCGTCTGCTGCGAAATTTTCGTCGTGAGTGACAATAACGAAAGTCTGTCCGAGGTCGTTTCTTAGGTCAAAGAATAGCTTGTGGAGGTCGTTTCGGTTAGCAGAGTCAAGGCTGCCGGAAGGTTCGTCAGCGAGAACTATTTGAGGCTTGTTAATGAGAGAGCGAGCCACAGCTGCGCGTTGCTTTTCTCCTCCGGATAGTTCTGCCGGCTTGTGAGAAAGTCTTGAAGTCAGACCCAGGTATTCGATGAGTTTTTTAGCGTCTTTTTCAGCGATTGGGATAGAAGTGCCTTTAATGAGCGCCGGCATCATTACGTTTTCGAGGAGAGAGAATTCCGGTAGGAGCTGGTGGAATTGGAAAACGAATCCGATGTTTTGGTTTCTGAAACGAGCGAGTTCGTCTGGTTTGAGGGCGAAAATGTCGGTATCGCCATATATTACTTTGCCGGAGTCGGGTTTTTCGAGAGAGCCGATAATTTGGAGCAAAGTAGTCTTGCCGGCACCGCTTGGGCCGACGATAGCAGCGACTTCCCTGTCGTTTATAGAGAGATTAACGCCTTTAAGGACGTCGAGGGAGTCAAAACTTTTTCGTATTTCAGACAGATTAATCATATTTTCTGCGAAGTTACGCATTTTTTGTCTAAAAATGGGTAAAAAGGAGAAAAAAATAGGTGAGGGGCTATATATTTAATGTGAAAGCGGAGGAAAAAGGGAAAAATGAAATTTTTTTTGAAAAATATTGTCGAAATATTTTGTTGGTAAAAAAAAATGTATTAACTTTGCACCGCAATTGCGACAGAAAGGTAAGCGATTGTGAGAAAATTGAAAGAGATGCCTCTTTAGCTCAGTTGGCCAGAGCACGTGATTTGTAATCTCGGGGTCGTTGGTTCGAATCCGACAAGAGGCTCAAAGAAAATCAAGCGCAGTCTTGATAAGGGCGAATACCAGAGTGGCCAAATGGGGCAGACTGTAAATCTGCTGGCTTATGCCTTCGGTGGTTCGAATCCATCTTCGCCCACAATCTTTTCTGCGGAAGTAGCTCAGTCGATAGAGCATCAGCCTTCCAAGCTGAGGGTCGCGGGTTTGAGCCCCGTCTTCCGCTCTATTGGTCCTCAAGGTCTAATGCCTATGTAGCTCAGGGGTAGAGCACTTCCTTGGTAAGGAAGAGGTCACGGGTTCAAATCCCGTCATCGGCTCTAAAAAAGAAAAAGTTACTTAGCCCCGGTAGCCACTGTGCCATCGTGGCTTGTTGTAAGAAAGAAAAGTTAAAAATATTACTAAAATAAAAACTAACAAGCAAAGTTATGGCAAAAGAGAAATTCGAAAGAACGAAACCGCACGTAAACATTGGTACTATCGGCCACGTTGACCACGGTAAAACTACATTGACCGCTGCAATCACCAAGGTACTTGCAGAAAAGGGTCTTTCAGAAGTAAAGTCATTCGACCAGATTGACAACGCGCCTGAAGAAAAGGAACGTGGTATTACAATCAACACATCACACGTAGAATATCAGACAGCAAACCGCCACTACGCACACGTAGACTGCCCGGGACACGCTGACTATGTAAAGAACATGGTAACAGGTGCAGCTCAGATGGACGGTGCAATCATCGTAGTAGCAGCAACAGATGGTCCTATGCCACAGACACGCGAGCACATTCTTCTCGCACGTCAGGTAAACGTACCACGTATTGTTGTATTCCTCAACAAGTGTGATATGGTAGATGACGAGGAAATGCTTGAACTCGTAGAGATGGATATGCGTGACCTTCTCAGCCAGTATGAATATGACGGTGACAACACCCCAATCATCCGTGGTTCAGCACTTGGAGCACTTAACGGTGAACCAGAGTGGGAAGCAAAGGTAATGGAACTTATGGATGCAGTAGACTCATGGATTCCACTTCCTCCACGTGACGTAGATAAACCATTCCTTATGCCAGTAGAAGACGTGTTCTCAATCACAGGTCGTGGTACAGTAGCAACAGGTCGTATCGAAACAGGTGTAGTAAAGGTAGGTGACGAAGTACAAATCATGGGTCTTGGTGCAGACTTGAAGTCAGTAGTAACCGGTGTCGAAATGTTCCGTAAACTTCTCGACCAGGGTGAAGCTGGTGACAACGTAGGTCTTCTTCTCCGTGGTATCGACAAGAAGGAAATCAAGCGTGGTATGGTAATCTGCCACCCGGGAGTAGTAAAACCACACAGCGAATTCAAGGCATCAGTATATATCTTGAAGAAAGAAGAAGGTGGTCGTCACACTCCATTCCACAACCACTATCGTCCACAGTTCTACATCCGTACACTTGACGTAACCGGTGAAATCAGCCTTCCAGAAGGAGTAGATATGGTAATGCCAGGTGACCACGTAGAAATCACTGTAAAACTCATCAACCCGGTAGCATGCGATAAGGGTCTCCGTTTCGCAATCCGTGAAGGTGGTCGTACAGTAGGTTCAGGTCAGATTACAGAAATCCTCGACTAATCTAACGAACAAAATAGAAACTAACCTCCGCTTATAAGGGCGGAGGTTTTACACGGGAATAGCTCAGTCGGTAGAGCACTGGTCTCCAAAACCAGGTGTCGGGAGTTCGAGCCTCTCTTCCCGTGCTAAATTTATCTAAAAATGAAATCAGGAATACTTACGAATATTCAAGAAGCATACGAAGAACTTCGCTATAAGACTTCTTGGCCAACTCAGACCCAGTTAATCAAAAGCGCGATTATCGTGTTGATTGCTTCCGTTATTATCTCATTGATAATTTTCATCATGGACGTGCTGGTTAATGGTCTGATGCACTTTATTTATTCATTCCAGGGCTAAAAAACTTTTTTGACGAAGATGGCTGAATTAGAGAACATGAATGATGAAATTGTGACACCTTCACCGGTAGACGGTGAGGGCGGTGCTACTTTAGCGTCATCGCAGTCAGACATCACTACGCATCACACATCCCGAGCAGGGCGTAAGAGTGCGTGGTATGTACTTCGTGCCATATCTGGCAAGGAGGCAAAAGTCAAAGAAGTGCTTGATGCAGCAATCCGCAATACAGACCTTGGCGATTACGTTTTTCAGGTCCTCCTCCCAACAGAGAAGGTGGTAGCCGTGAAGAATGGTAAGAAGGTGGTAAAGGAGAGAAACCTTTACTCCGGCTATGTGTTTGTAGAGGCAGACTTGACGGGTGAAGTGATGTATGAGCTTCGCAACACCACGAATGTGATAGACTTCCTCAAAGGACGCGGCAAGGATGCAAAGCCTGAGGCGCTACGCGAAAGCGAGGTTATGCGCATGCTGGGTGCAGCTGACGAAATCAACGAGAATGCTGAAGGAGAGGTAAACGACTACATGGTAGGCGAGACAGTCAAGGTAAATGACGGACCTTTCAAGGGCTTCAATGGTGAAATCGACGAGGTGTATCCGGAGAAGAAGAAATTAAAGGTGATGGTGAAGATTTTCGGAAGAAAGACTTCGCTGGAATTGGACAATTCACAAGTAGAACGAGAATAATCGTGAGCTGAATGCGTGAATGTTACGCACGCAATTAGAAGCATGACTTCTCACTGATGTAAAACAATTAACAAAAAAAGTTTTAACAAAATGGCTAAAGAAATTGCTGGACAAATTAAACTGCAGATTAAAGGTGGCGCAGCAAACCCATCACCTCCGGTTGGTCCTGCCCTTGGTTCAAAGGGTATCAACATTATGGAATTTTGTAAGCAGTTCAATGCCCGCACCCAAGACAAGGCCGGAAAGATTCTTCCAGTAGTAATCACATATTACACAGATAAGAGCTTTGACTTTGTCGTAAAGACCCCACCAGTAGCAATACAGCTTCTTGAGGCAGCAAAAATCAAGAGCGGTAGTGCACAGCCAAACCGCAATAAGGTTGCGTCAATCACATGGGATCAGGTAAAGGCAATCGCTGAAGACAAAATGCCGGATTTGAACTGTTTTACCTTGAAATCGGCGATGACAATGGTTGCCGGTACAGCCAGAAGTATGGGTATCACCGTAAATGGAGCATTCCCTGAATTAAACTAATAAACTTCAATTGACAATGAGTAAACTTACAAAAAATCAAAAGTTGGCTGTTGCAAAGATTGAGGCTGGGAAGACTTACACTCTTGCGGAAGCCGTAGAAAAGGTGAAAGAGATGACTTTCACTCGCTTTGATGCGTCCCTCGATATAGATGTACGCTTAGGCGTTGATCCCCGTAAGGCTAACCAAATGGTACGTGGTGTAGTAACACTGCCTCACGGTACAGGTAAGCAGGTAAGAGTTCTCGTATTGTGCTCATCAGATGCTGAGGCTGCAGCTAAGGCAGCAGGTGCAGACTATGTAGGACTTGAAGAATATATAGAGAAAATCAAGGGCGGTTGGACCGATGTAGACGTAATCATCACACAGCCGGCTATAATGGGTAAGATAGGAGCTCTTGGTCGTATCCTTGGTCCGAGAGGCTTGATGCCAAATCCAAAGAGTGGCACAGTTACTCCAGATGTAGCAAAGGCAGTAGAGGAAGTCAAGAAGGGTAAAATCGACTTCAAGGTAGATAAGAACGGTATCGTACACTCATCAATCGGTAAGGTATCCTTTACACCAGAGCAGATGCGTGACAATGCACGTGAATTTATCGCCACATTGATTAAGCTCAAACCGGCTACAGCTAAAGGTACTTATATTAAGAGCATTTATCTCTCAAGCACTATGAGTCCCAGTGTCAAGGTTGACGTAAAGTCAGTCGATGAATAATCTTAAAAACTGAAGACAAGATGAAAAAAGAAGATAAAGGCATTATTATAGAGAAAATAGCAGCTACTCTTAAGGAATACAGCTGCTTCTACCTGGCTGAGACGGCAGGTCTTGACGCAGAGGCAACAAGTGCACTGCGTAGGGCATGCTTTGCTGATGGAATTAAGTTGATGGTAGTAAAGAATACTCTTCTTCACAAGGCATTAGAGAGCCTTGAGGGTGATTATTCAGAGCTATATCCGACACTTAAGGGAAGTACATCCATTCTTTTCAGCAATGTCGGCAATGCGCCTGCAAAACTCCTAAAGAAGGTAACAGAAAAGGACGCAGTCCTACCACGTTTCAAGGCAGCATATGTAGAAGAGACAATCTATGTAGGTGAGGGTCAGCTCGAGACACTTTCAAATATCAAGAGCAAGAACGAACTTATCGCAGACGTTGTTGCATTGCTTCAGTCACCGGCGAAGAACGTTATCAGCGCGCTTCAGAGTGGCGGCAACAAGCTACATGGCATCTTAGAAACACTATCAAACAAAGAAGAATAACAACAAAATTGCTAATAATTTAAAAACAATACAAAAATGGCAGATTTAAAAGCTTTTGCAGAACAACTCGTTAACCTTACCGTTAAAGAAGTTAACGAACTCGCTCAAATCCTCAAAGAAGAATACGGTATCGAACCTGCTGCTGCTGCAGTTGCAGTTGCTGCTGGTCCTGCTGCAGCAGGTGCCGCTGAAGAAGAAAAGTCATCATTTGATGTAATCCTGAAATCAGCAGGTGCAGCTAAGCTCGCAGTTGTAAAACTCGTAAAAGAACTTACAGGTCTTGGCCTTAAGGAAGCAAAGGAACTCGTTGACAACGCACCAAGCGCAGTTAAGGAAGGTCTTGCTAAGGCAGATGCTGAAGGTCTTAAGAAACAACTCGAAGAAGCAGGCGCAGAAGTTGAACTTAAATAATATAGCCTGATTATCAGGCTCTTAGGTTAAGAATCTCCTAAAGAGAAGATTCTTAACCTTTTTGTGTAAAAATCAATTTGAGTTCCCTTAACCCCTTAATTCGATGTCAGTTACTTCAGTAAAACCCCGTATTAATTTCGCTTCGGTTAAGAATCCGCTACCGTATCCGGATTTTCTTGAGGTGCAGTTGAAGTCGTTTCGTGATTTCCTGCAGTTAGATACTCCCCCAGAAAAACGTAATAATGAGGGATTGTATAAGGTGTTTGCAGAGAATTTCCCAATAGCAGACACACGTAACAACTTTGTCCTCGAGTTCCTAGACTACTATATAGACCCTCCGCGCTATACGATAGAGGAGTGTCTTGAACGTGGCTTAACCTATAGCGTGCCATTAAAAGCAAAGTTAAAACTCTACTGTACCGACCCTGACCATGAGGATTTCGATACAGTGGTTCAAGATGTGTACCTCGGTCCTATCCCGTATATGACTGAAAAGGGGACATTCGTAATCAATGGTGCAGAGCGTGTAGTAGTATCACAGCTACACCGTAGTCCAGGTGTGTTTTTTGGTCAGAGCACGCACGCTAACGGCACAAAACTATATTCAGCACGTATTATTCCGTTCCGTGGCTCATGGAT
The DNA here is from genome assembly GCA_945231345.1 of uncultured Porphyromonadaceae bacterium. Lineage (GTDB taxonomy): Bacteria > Bacteroidota > Bacteroidia > Bacteroidales > Muribaculaceae > CAJUPY01. The sequence continues at coordinate 23,751 of CALYOL010000005.1, read as the reverse complement.
AGAATTTGCAACTGACATCAACAATGTCATGTACGCTTACATAGACCGCAAGAAGAAATTGCCGGTAACGACGTTGCTTCGCGCGATAGGTCTTGAGAGCGATAAGGACATCATTGAAATATTTGACCTTGCTGAAGAGATAAAGGTCACAAAGACGAATATCAAGAATGCTGTCGGTCGTAAACTTGCTGCCCGTGTAATCCGCATATGGTATGAGGATTCAGTGGATGAGGATACAGGTGAGGTAAGTTCTGTACAGCGTCAGGATATATTAATTGACCGTGAGAGTGTAATTACGGAAGATGATGTAGACGTAATCCTGAATAGTGGTGTGCAGAATATCTTGCTTCACAAGCAGGATGGAAATACTGCAGATTATTCTATCATCTTCAATACACTCCAGAAAGATACGACTAACTCCGAGAAGGAGGCAATCAATCATATATACAGGCAGCTACGCAATGCGGAGCCGCCAGATGATGCTTCAGCTCGTGAGGTAATCCAGAATCTATTCTTCTCAGAGAAGCGCTATGACCTTGGTGAAGTGGGCCGTTTCCGCATTAACAAGAAGCTGAATCTGTCTATCCCAATGGAGATAAAGGTTCTGACAAAGGAGGATATAGTAGAGATTATCAAATACCTGATAGAGCTGATAAACTCAAAGGCAGACGTAGATGATATTGACCACTTGAGTAACCGTCGCGTGCGCACGGTAGGTGAGCAGTTGTATCAGCAGTTTGCTGTAGGTCTTGCGCGTATGTCAAGAACTATTCGCGAGCGTATGAATGTTCGAGATAATGAGGTGTTTACACCTATAGACTTGATAAATGCGAAGACTGTATCTTCTGTGATTAATTCGTTCTTCGGAACAAATGCGCTGTCACAGTTTATGGACCAGACGAACCCGCTGGCAGAAATCACGCACAAGCGTCGTATGTCTGCGCTGGGTCCTGGCGGTCTGTCACGTGAGCGTGCCGGTTTCGAGGTTCGAGACGTACACTATACACACTATGGACGTCTATGTCCTATTGAGACTCCTGAAGGTCCGAATATCGGTCTTATTTCCTCACTTTGTGTATATGCAAAGATAAATGACCTTGGTTTTATCGAGACACCATACCGTGTTGTTGAAAATTCAAAGGTAAACCTCAATAATGATGAGGTAATCTATCTTGCAGCTGAGATTGAGGAGGGTAAAGTAATCGCACAGGGTAATGCTCCACTAAATCCGGATGGCACGTTTATCCGCGACAAGGTGAAGGCTCGTCTTGATGCCGATTTCCCGGTAGTACCGCCAAGTGAGGTGCAGCTGATGGACGTGTCACCGACACAGATAGCGTCAATAGCGGCATCGCTTATCCCATTCCTTGAACACGACGACGCAAACCGTGCGTTGATGGGTTCAAACATGATGCGCCAGGCAGTGCCATTGATGCGCTCAGAGGCTCCAATCGTGGGAACGGGTCTTGAAGGACAGCTTATCCGCGATAGCCGCACTCAGATAACAGCTGAGGGCGAGGGTGTGATAGAGTTTGTAGACGCAACAACAATCCGAATCCGCTATGACCGCACAGAGGAAGAAAACTTTGTGGCATTTGAGGATGCGGTAAAAGAATATAGAATTCCTAAGTTCCGCAAGACGAACCAGAGTACTACAATTGACCTCCGTCCTATCTGTGACAAGGGTCAGAGAGTAAAGGCGGGAGATATCCTGACAGAAGGCTACTCAACAGAAAATGGCGAGCTTGCTCTCGGACGTAACTTGAAGGTGGCGTTCATGCCATGGAAGGGTTATAACTATGAGGACGCAATCGTATTGAACGAGCGTATGGTACGCGAGGATATTTTGACCTCGGTACACGTAGATGAATATAGCCTTGAGGTACGCGAGACTAAGCGCGGAATGGAGGAATTGACATCAGATATCCCTAACGTGAGCGAGGATGCGACAAAGGACCTTGACGAGCGTGGTATTATCCGTGTGGGTGCACACGTTGTGCCGGGCGATATCATGATAGGTAAGATTACGCCTAAGGGCGAGAGTGACCCGACTCCTGAAGAGAAGCTGCTTCGTGCTATCTTTGGTGACAAGGCGGGTGACGTGAAGGATGCTTCGCTTAAGGCAACTCCATCGCTTAAGGGTGTTGTAATCGGCACTAATCTGTTCTCTCGTGCTGCGAAGACAACATCACGTCGTGCAACAAACGCACGTCTGCCGCAGCTTGATGAGGAGTATGAAGCAAAGCAGTCAGAGCTTAAGGGTGTTCTGATAAATAAGCTTCTTGTGCTCACGAAGGGTCAGCTTTCACAGGGTGTGAAAGACTTCCTTGGCGATGAAGTTATAGCTAAGGGCACAGAGTTTAGTGCGGCTCAGCTGAGTGGCATCAACTTTGATGAAATCAACCACAGCAACTGGACTGCAGATGAGCATAAGAATGACCTAATCTCCAAGACTATCGTAAATTATCTGCGTAAGTCTAAGGAAATAGACGCTGAGCTTCGCCGTAAGAAATTTGACATCTCAATTGGTGACGAACTTCCATCAGGCATCATGCAGATGGCGAAGGTTTACATTGCGAAGAAGCGTAAAATCAGCGTCGGCGACAAGATGGCAGGTCGACATGGTAACAAGGGTATCGTGTCACGTATTGTTCGCCAGGAGGATATGCCGTTCCTTGCAGACGGAACCCCGGTGGATATCTGTCTTAACCCTCTGGGTGTGCCATCACGTATGAACCTTGGTCAGATATTTGAGACAGTCCTTGGTTGGGCGGGCCGTGAGCTTGGCGAGAAATTCGCGACACCAATCTTTGACGGTGCAACACTTGACGACCTGAACGAGTGGACAGACAAGGCAGGCCTTCCACGCTATGGTAAGACTTATCTGTATGACGGAGGCACTGGCGACCGCTTTGACCAGCCTGCAACAGTTGGTGTAATCTATATGTTGAAGCTTGGTCACATGGTAGAGGACAAGATGCACGCTCGTAGTATTGGTCCTTACTCACTCATCACTCAGCAGCCACTTGGAGGTAAAGCTCAGTTTGGTGGCCAGCGTTTCGGAGAGATGGAAGTATGGGCGCTTGAGGCATTCGGTGCGGCGCACATACTACAGGAAATCCTTACAATCAAGAGTGACGACGTGACAGGCCGCAGCAAGGCATATGAGTCAATAGTAAAGGGCGACCCAATGCCGCCAGCAGGCATACCGGAGTCACTGAACGTGTTGCTGCATGAGCTACGCGGTCTTGGCTTGAGTATTCATCTTGAGAACTAAATCGAGACTATCCTAAATAGATAAAAGCATCGGAGAATCCCCGTGAGAAGGCGAACAACCGTCTCATGGGGCGACTCCTCAAAAAACGAAAATACTTTTTTAATAACTGAATATGGCTTTTAGAAAAGAAAAAAACACGAAGACGGGTTTTTCACGAATTTCCATCGGAATATCATCACCGGAGGAAATCCTTGAGAAATCAAGTGGCGAGGTACTCAAGCCGGAGACTATCAACTACCGCACATATAAGCCGGAGCGCGATGGTCTGTTCTGCGAGCGTATCTTCGGTCCAGTAAAGGACTACGAGTGCCACTGCGGAAAGTATAAACGTATCCGCTATAAAGGCATCGTATGTGACCGCTGCGGTGTGGAAGTGACAGAGAAGAAGGTACGCCGCGAGCGTATGGGCCACATCAAGCTTGTGGTACCTGTTGCACACATCTGGTATTTCCGCTCTTTACCTAACAAGATAGGTTATCTTCTCGGTTTACCATCAAAGAAACTCGACGCCGTAATATATTACGAGAAATATGTCATCATCCAGGCAGGAGCACTTTCAGATGAATATAAGGACCTTGACCTTCTGACGGAGGATGAGTATTTTGAAGCATTGGACAAGTTGCCGGCAGGCAATCAGCAGCTGGAAAATGATGACCCAAATAAGTTTATCGCCAAGATGGGAGCTGAGGCAATCTATGACTTGCTTGTACGCCTTGACCTTGACGACCTTTCATACAAGCTGCGTCACCAGGCAAATACAGATGGCTCACAGCAGCGTAAGACAGAGGCACTGAAGCGTCTTCAGGTTGTGGAATCATTCCGCGCATCAAAGCAGCGCAATCGTCCTGAGTGGATGATACTTCAGGCAATACCTGTAACTCCGCCGGAGCTACGTCCGTTGGTACCACTTGATGGTGGACGTTTCGCAACGTCAGACCTTAACGACCTCTATCGTCGTGTAATCATAAGAAATAATCGTCTGAAACGCCTTATTGAAATCAAGGCTCCTGACGTAATTCTGCGTAATGAGAAGCGTATGCTCCAGGAGGCAGTAGACTCACTTCTTGATAACTCACGCAAATCGTCAGCAGTAAAGACAGATGCAAACCGTCCGCTGAAGTCTCTGTCAGATAGCCTTAAGGGTAAGCAGGGACGTTTCCGCCAGAACCTTCTCGGTAAACGTGTGGACTATTCAGCACGTTCGGTAATCGTTGTAGGTCCTGAGCTGAAGATGCACGAGTGCGGTCTGCCAAAGAATATGGCGGCAGAGCTTTACAAGCCATTCATTATCCGTAAGCTGATAGAGCGCGGCATAGTGAAGACAGTAAAGAGTGCGAAGAAGATTGTAGACCGCAAGGAACCAGTTGTATGGGATATCCTTGAATACGTAATGAAGGGTCACCCGGTGCTCTTGAACCGTGCCCCGACACTTCACCGACTTGGTATTCAGGCATTCCAGCCAAAGATGATAGAGGGCAAGGCAATCCAGCTACACCCACTTGCATGTACTGCATTCAACGCGGACTTTGACGGTGACCAGATGGCTGTGCACTTGCCACTGGGCAATGAGGCAGTTCTTGAAGCTCAGATGTTGATGCTTGGTTCACATAATATTTTGAACCCTGCCAATGGTGCTCCTATCACAGTGCCTTCACAGGATATGGTACTTGGTCTTTATTACATCACGAAGCTCCGCAAAGGGGATAAGGGTGAGGGACTGAAGTTCTATGGACCAGAAGAGGCACAAATCGCTTATAACGAGGGTAAAGTGACACTTCATGCACCGGTATCAGTAGTGGTAGAGGATATTGATGCAGACGGCAACTCAATCACACGCCTTGTGGAGAATACTTCAGTTGGTCGTGTGCTTGTGAACCAGTATGTGCCAAAGGAAATCGGCTACGTAAATGAAATTCTCTCAAAGAAATCACTCCGAAATATCATTGCGAAGGTAATCAAGAAGTGCGGTATACCACGTTCAGCACAGTTCCTTGATGATATCAAGAACCTTGGTTACTATATGGCATTCCGAGGCGGTCTGTCGTTCAACCTTGGTGACGTGATTATTCCGGAAGAAAAGGCAGCTATCGTAAAAGAGGGTTACGACGCAGTAGAAGAGGTGATGAATAACTATTCAATGGGTTTCATTACAAACAACGAGCGTTATAACCAGATTATCGATATATGGACTCATGTGAACACGAAGCTCACAAGTATCTTGATGAAGCAGATGACAGAAGCAAATCAGGGCTTCAACTCAGTCTTCATGATGCTTGATTCCGGAGCACGTGGTAGTAAGGACCAGATTCGTCAGCTTGCAGGTATGCGTGGTCTTATGGCTAAGCCACAGAAAGCCGGAGCAGAGGGAGGTCAGATTATTGAAAACCCGATTTTGGCGAACTTCAAGGAAGGTCTGTCAGTGCTTGAGTACTTTATCTCAACACACGGTGCACGTAAGGGTCTTGCCGATACAGCGTTGAAGACAGCTGACGCCGGTTATCTGACCCGTCGTCTTGTAGACGTTGCACACGATGTCATCATTCACGAAGAAGACTGTGGCACTCTGCGCGGTCTTGTATGTACTGAAATCAAGAACAATGATGAGGTTGTGGCATCACTTGGCGAGCGTATTCTTGGCCGTGTGTCAGTACACGATATCGTAGACCCGAGCACAGGCGAAATCATTGTGAAGGCTGGAGAGGAAATCAACGATGCGGCAGCAGACCGCATAGATGCGTCTCCAATCGAGTCAGTGGAAATCCGCTCAGTGCTCACATGCGAGTCAAAGAAGGGCGTATGTGCTAAGTGCTATGGACGCAACCTTGCAACAAACCGTCTTGTACAGATGGGTGAGGCAGTGGGTGTGATTGCAGCGCAGTCAATCGGTGAGCCTGGTACTCAGCTTACACTTCGTACGTTCCACGTCGGTGGTGTTGCATCAAACCTTGCAGCAATCAACAGCGTAAAATCACGCTATGAAGGTATCCTTGAAATTGACGAGCTCCGTACAGTACAGACAGATGAAGTAGATGCTAAGGGACGCAAAGTAGAGGTAGTAGTAGGTCGACTTGCCGAATTACGCATAATTGACCCGAACACCAAGATGATGCTAACCAACGCAAATATACCATATGGTTCTAAACTGTTCTTCAGCAATGGAGACCAAGTGAAGAAAGACGACGTAATCTGCGAATGGGACCCATTCAACGCCGTAATTATCAATGAGGTAAGTGGTCACATCAAGTTTAACAACTTTATAGAGAATGTCACTTACCGAGTAGAATACGACGAGCAGTCAGGTCTGCAAGATAAGATTGTGATAGAGTCACGCGACCGTGCGAAGGTACCTGAAGCAAACATCGTGGATGCAGAAGGCAACATCCTTAAGACTTACGCACTCCCTGTAGGCGCACACGTGCTTCTTGATGAGGATGCGGAAGTGAAGGTTGGTGAAAGTATCGTTAAGATACCAAGAGCCGCCGGAGGAGCCGGTGACATCACCGGTGGTCTTCCACGAGTAACTGAGTTGTTTGAGGCTCGTAACCCGTCAAATCCTGCTATTGTGTCAGAAATTGATGGCGAGGTTAAATTCGGCAAGGTAAAACGTGGAAACCGCGAAATCTCAGTAGTATCAAAACTTGGCGAGGAAAAGAAATACCTTATTCCACTGTCAAAGCAAATCCTGGTACAGGAAAGCGACTATGTGCGTGCCGGTACACCTCTGTCTGATGGAGCAATCACCCCTGCTGATATATTGAATATCATGGGTCCAACAGCAGTTCAGGAGTATATCGTAAACGAGGTACAGGACGTTTACCGTATGCAGGGTGTAAAAATCAACGATAAGCACTTTGAGGTAATCGTGCGCCAGATGATGCGCAAGGTTAACATCATAGACCCGGGAGACACATGCTTCCTTGAACAGCAAATCGTTGACAAGCGCGACTTTATGGACGAGAACGACCGTATCTGGGGCAAGAAAGTGGTTGTAGATGCCGGAGATTCAGAAAATGTGAAGGCCGGTCAGATAATCACAGCTCGTAAGCTACGTGATGAGAACTCAATGCTGAAACGTCGCGACTTAAAGACAGTCGTAGTGCGTGATGCAGTTCTTGCAACATCAGAGCAGATACTACAGGGTATTACTCGTGCTGCACTCCAGACATCATCGTTCATGTCTGCGGCATCATTCCAGGAAACGACGAAGGTACTCAATGAAGCTGCAATCAGCGGTAAGGTTGATAACCTTGAGGGAATGAAGGAGAACGTAATCTGCGGTCACCTTATCCCAGCCGGTACCGGTCTGCGCGAATATGAACGCCTGGTGGTATCAAGCAAGGATGACGTAAGCCCTGCGTTTACTGAAAAAGAAGAATAATAATAACTATTCACATCTATTCTCAATAGGAGCGGCTCGCGCGATGATGCGCGGGTCGCTCTTTTTTTGTATGTTATTATTTAGCAATAATGATGGGATACAAAAAAAGGAGACACTTCGCACTAAGCGAAATGTCTCCCGAAATAAAAATTATGAAAGTTCAGATTAGATTTCAGAGAAGTACTTGATAGTACGAACCATCTGAGAAGTGTAAGAGTTTTCGTTGTCGTACCAAGAAACAACCTGTACCTGGTAAGTGTCATCGTCAATCTTAGCCACCATAGTCTGAGTAGCATCGAAGAGAGAACCGAACTTCATACCGATGATGTCAGAAGAAACGATTTGGTCTTCAGTGTAACCGAAAGATTCGTTAGAAGCAGCTTTCATAGCTTCGTTGATACCTTCCTTAGTGATGTCTTTACCCTTAACAACAGCAACGAGGATAGTAGTAGAACCTGTTGGAGTAGGAACGCGCTGAGCAGAGCCGATGAGCTTGCCGTTGAGTTCAGGGATAACGAGACCGATAGCCTTAGCAGCACCGGTAGAGTTAGGAACGATGTTCTGAGCGCCAGCACGAGAGCGACGGAGGTCACCCTTACGCTGTGGACCGTCAAGAATCATCTGGTCGCCTGTGTAAGCGTGGATAGTAGACATGATACCACTCTGGATAGGAGCGTAAGCGTGAAGCGCAGCAGCCATAGGAGCTAAGCAGTTAGTGGTACAAGAAGCAGCAGAGATAACGTTATCTTCAGGCTTGAGAGTCTTGTGGTTTACGTTGTAAACGATAGTAGGGAGGTCGTTACCAGCAGGAGCAGAGATAACAACTTTGCGAGCGCCAGCCTGGATGTGAGCCTCAGCTTTAGCCTTAGAAGTATAGAAACCAGTACATTCAAGAACTACGTCAACGCCGAGCTGTCCCCAAGGAAGTTCAGCAGCGTTAGGCATAGCGTAGATAGTGATTTCCTGGCCGTCTACGATGATAGAGTTGTCAGTTGCTTCTACAGTGTGCTTGTTTTCACCGAATTTGCCAGCGAAACCGCCCTGAGCAGTATCGTATTTCAAAAGGTGAGCGAGCATTTTAGGGCTTGTCAAGTCGTTGATTGCAACTACTTCGTAACCTTCAGCCTCAAACATCTGGCGGAAAGCGAGACGACCGATACGGCCGAAACCGTTGATAGCTACTTTTGTCATGATTGTATTACAGTTGTTTTTTAAAATTTGGTTAATATATTTGTTTAATTTTCAATCTCTTAAAGTACTGCACCAAAGTGCCTTTTGTTTTGCACCGCAAAGTTACGAAATTTTTTTTAATGGATATATAATGATTGAGGAATTTTTTCCTTAATTTTTATAAAAAGGGCAGAAAAAAGCGGAGAGCCCCGATTGAGACCCTCCGCATAAGTGAATATGGAAGAAATGTTATCTTGCGATGAATTTCTTGGTGTAAGTGTTGCCGTTGATGTCGACAGCGACAGCGATGTGAACGCCCTTGAGACCTTCGATGCTTACAGCATTGTCTGAAGAAGTGCGAACCATGGCACCTGTGACAGAGTAAACGGCGAAGCGAGCGGCCTCAGCGCCTTCAAGGACGAGTTCAGTGCCGTTGTTTACGATAGCGGCCTGAGGAGCGTCAATGCCCTCAACAGCGTCGATTTGACGTATAGCGCTGAAAGTGTACTTTGCGGCGATTGATGCCGGAACATACTGGAAGATGTTTACGGTGTATTCGTCAACGAAGTCAACGAGGATACAGTTGCCGTTAGGAGAAGCGGCAGCAGTGGATATTTCTGCCTCATGAGTTGCAACAATCTGATTGTCAGTGTAGTTTACAATCTGGAAACCGTCGCAGTAGTTTGTTCCGATAGGCTCAACACCCCAGAGCTTTCCGCAGAAGTTGAACAGAGTGCCGCCGGCAGTGGTGGTGATTCCGTTATTAGCGTAAGCGGCGAATTCAGTGCCGTTGTGAGCATAGAAATGATTTTTTCCGCGGACGCGAACAGCGATAGAGTTGCTGTTGATGTCAGAAGTCAGAGGCACTACGACAGACTGCGCGTCAGCAGTCAGGACGCCTACGTCGATAGAGCTGCTTGAAGCCTGCGCGCCGTTCTTGATGATACACTTAGCAACCTTGGTGTTGTCTTTAGGGAAGATGAACAAAGCACCGCCCTCGCTGCTCATGATGTTTCCGACAATGTGTCCGAGATACTGGTTCTGGTTGGCATTTACGCCGGTCGGGAGAGTGAGGGTTAGGTCTTGCGGAGTAGAGCTGCCTGCAGGGATGATTTTGAAGGCGGTAGAACCTCCACCCCACATGCTTGTAGAGACCACGAGGTTTCCGGCGTCGTCGTTAGCGATAGCGGTACCTGCAGCAGTTGCGATACCGGCATCGTGGAAACCGGTCTGGTCGAGAGAGTACAGCTTGCTGTTAGCCTTGTCGTTGACGTACATCTTGCCACCGCGGAGAGCAGCCCAGCGAGTGTCGCCGACAGCCATGAGACCACTCTTTACGCTCCAGTCCTGCTTGAGCTCGTATCCTGTGATGACGTAAACGGCGGTATTCTTGCCGGCGAGAGGGATATTGAGGTTGGCAGCGCCCTGAGAGCTAAGGGTGAGGGTTGCTGAGTGGTCACCGTATTCAGTAGGCTCGTAGTAAACGAGGATTGTACGGTTAGGCTCGTCCTTTGAGATAGTCTTTTCAGAAACAGAGAACATGTCGGCGTTAGTGCCGGATATAGACAGGGTGATGTCACCCTCAAGGTAAAGACCTGATACGGACAGCTCCTTAGAAACGCCCTGGTTCTTGGCGGTAGTGAAAGAGAGAGAAGCGGCACTTGCCGAGATTGTAGGCACGTCTTCGAATACGTAAGAAGGAACGGAGCCATATTTGTAGTGAGCGATACCCTGGTTGTTAACGAGCACCCACATTTCCACTCCCTGTTCGCCGTTTACTGCAACACAGATGCTTGAAGACATAGAAGTGTTACGGGTGGTAGAGCCGAGACCGGCAGAAGGATACTCAGCGACCTTAGTAGCCTCAGTCCATCCTGCGTTAGCGTCAAGGAGGATTGCGCGACCTCCGAGGAGAGATCCAGTGGAAACAGTGGTGTAAGCCTGATAGTCAGTAGCGAAAGCGTAAGTGTCGCCCTTGAAAGTGAAAGGAACGAAATCATTACCCTGCACGCAAGTGAAGGCAGATGTAGCAACAGTAGCGGTAAGCTCTCCGGCAGCGGTGCAGACAGACGGGTGATAGTTCTGACCTACGACGAAGTAGTCGTTTCCATAAGGGATTGCGCGGGGAGAGAGACCGATGACGAAACCGTCGATGTCACCCTTAGCCGGGGTGGTAGAAACCACGCCGTTAGTGATGGCATAGCGGATGATAGAGTTACAGTTTCCTTCAGCGGTGCCAGTAGAAGTGGTGTAAGAGCGTTTCTGCTGTCCGAGGAACACGATTTCACCATTAGTGAGGTTGCCCTTTATTTCGATACAGTCACCGAGACGGTCCATGCTGCCAATGTTTGAAGTTTGGAGTAGGACGCGCGGAGCGGATTTGTCGTTGTCCCAGACATAAACCTTGAGTTCGTTAGCGGAATTAGCGAGGTTTGTGGCGATGAGTTTGCCGTCAACGAAAGCGGCGTCAATGACATTAAGAGCACCACCTGAAACACCTGTCATGTCCACGTCGTAAAGGAACTCTCCGGTCTGTGAGTTAATAGCCTTTATGGTGCCGGCAGAAGCGTTAACGACATAAAGCTTTCCGTTACCGAAAGCCATGTTACGGCATTCAGCGAAAGAGGAAAGCCAAGCCGGCTTCTTGCCGTTGTTTTCAGAATAATTCCACACTTCAGTGAAGTTCAGCGGAGGGTTAGAAGCAGAGCCTGATACAACGAGAGAAGCTTTGTTATTGCCGCTTGCAAAAGATACAGTTGCAGAATGGCTACCGGCAGCCTGAGGTTTGTATGTGATAGTAAGCGTACCGCCTGAAGTGCCGAATGATGTGCTTGAGAGAGAGAAATTAGAACCGTCAGAGATGCTTACTGAAATATTAGAGCCAAGTCCTGTACCGACAACGGAAACAGTTTTAGAAGCTGAAGTTCCCACGGTAGTCTTGTCAAAAGAAAGAGTGTTAGGACTTAGTGAAATTCCAGTGTTAACGCCTTCTACAAGGTCGAAATTTCTCTTGGTTGAAGCATTGTCAGAAACGGAGATGGAAGCAGTCTGTGTTTTGTATCCACTTTTGCTGACTTCGAGGGTGTAAGAGCCGGCTGCAACGTTGAAGAAACCGTACACACCATTGCAGCAGTTGTCTGTATTAACAGTCTGAACAGTAGAGCCGGATGAATTAATGAGCTTAACAGTTACGCCATTAAGCGCGAGGTAAGAGTCGCGTCCGCGAGTGGTGTAATTAGAGTAACCGCATCCTTTAGTGACGTCTCTGATATCACCGATAACGCAACCCTTAAGGGTGCCAAGACCGCCTGGAGCATCTTTAGCGGCGCGAGCAATCTGCCAAGCGAGATATTTGTTGTAAACAGTAGATTTCATACGGAGAGCCTCCGGGCGATAGTCGTGGAACCATGTTTCCACGAGGTAACCGGGACGCGTGTTAGTACGTAGCACACCGAGGTGGTAACCGTAGAATGAATAGTCGCTCATGCCACGCGGGGTGGAATAAGTAGTGTTTGTAAGGTTATTGTTGTCGTGCCAAGCAGAAACCTTTTCCGCCATAGCCTGCGCTCCTGAAGGTACGTTTGGATAAGAAGCGGAGTACCCTTTGTAGAAAGAAACTACGTAGTTAGCGCTGGCATTGGCACCGTTAGAGTGGAGCGACATGAAATAACCGCCGTAAGAGTTAGAAGCGGCAGCGATTGTAGAAAGCGCAAGGTCGTCGGAGCTATTGTTGGTAGTACGAGACATTTTTACACCGCAACCCAAGTCGTTTAGGAAAGTTCTGAGGCTCAGACCACGGTCGAGGTTGCCGTCAGACTCGTAGAACATAGCGACGTTAAGAGGCATAGCGGTAGGGCGGTCGTCAGAGTCGTGTCCGCCATGTCCCGGATTTACATAGAAATTAGCTGCAGAAACAGAAATAGCGCAAGCAGCGGCTATAATGGAAGTCAGAAATAACTTTTTCATGGCTAAACTTACTTAGAGATTGACATAATGAATAATTTGCCGTCCAGAGTGTGGAAAGCGATTTTAGAGCCGTCGGCAGAAGCGGAAGGGAACATTTTGATGTCGCTGCCTGAAGTAGTGAGCTGCTGACGAGCGGTGCCGTTAGCCTTAACGATGACAATTTCGCTTGAAGTATATATGTGTCCGTCGTCTTTGTCGTCCATAGCTACTACATAGTCGTTACCACACCATTTAGGAGCGTGCATCTTGCCGAGGTCCACGAGGTTGCTGCCGTCGATATTGCAAACGTAAGAGTTGTTGCGGCAAGTGAACAGGATTCTGCTCTTGTCTGGAGAGAGAGAGGTCCAAACATACTGAGTGTCCCAGTCACCGAATTGCCCTGCGAGCGGGTCGAGGACTGTGCGGGTGCTACCGCGATAAACAACAATCTTGAGGTCTTCCTCGGTTACATAAGTAGACATCCTCTTAACAGGGAGAGCGATGTTGGTGACGCGAGTAGAGATTGTTTTACCCTTAACGGCGTAAGTGAGTTCGCCTTTTTCGAGACAAATCTGGTTTGTATGCTCAATGTTTTGAGCGATAGGAGAAACCTTTTTTGTCTTTACATCAATTTTGTAAAGATTTTGAGTAGAGTTCTCTGTGTCAATGCTACGAGAGACGATAGTGAGTCCATCCTCGCTGACAACAGGATAGTATCCGGCTCCAGTCATTGAAGTAATTTCAGTGTAACTGCCGGTTTTCGGGTTAACGATAGCCAATCCGTCGTATCCTTCAGAGGAAACGAGAAGATTTCCGTCAGGCAAAAAAGAGGGGTGATAAGTCACGCCATTAGTCTTAATCTGCTGTAGATTAAGGACTTTTACTTGTTGTGCACTTGCGCTAAGGCACAGCACCATAGCGACAAGCAATAATAGTTTATTCATGTACTATTACAGGGTTAGTTAAAGAATTAGTTAATAGTTTATCTTATGTTTTTGCAAATATAGTAATTTTTTTGCAAATATTCAGTAACTCGTGATGATTTCAAGAAGAAAAATGTGTATTTTTATAAAACAGTGTACCCTTGTTCAGAAAGTCCGCGTTTAATTTCCGCAATGTGTTCGGCATTACGAGTCTCGAGTTCAATTCTAATAGTGCAGCCGTTAATTTTATGAGAATCCATACGGTCGTGAATTACAGAAATGACATTTCCGCCGAGCTGCGCGATGACGTTGCATACACCGGAAAGCTGCCCGGGCTTGTCGGCAAGGTTAATGTTAAGAGTGGAAAGACGACCACCGACGGTAAGTCCACGGTTTATGACACGGTTAAGAATAGTAACGTCGATGTTGCCACCTGAGACGAGGCAAACGACTTTTTTGCCTTTGACAGGTATTTTGCCAGCCATAACGGCTGCGACAGAAACAGCTCCAGCTCCTTCAGCGACGAGTTTCTGCTTTTCGATGAGATTAAGGATGGCAGCAGCGATTTCGTCATCGCTGACTGTAACAACGTCGTCGACATAACGGTTGCAGAAATCGAAAGTGTTAACCCCCGGCTCTTTAACAGCGATGCCGTCGGCGATAGTGTTAACGCTGTTAAGGTGTATAATTCGGTGGTAGTTAAGGCTGCTTGCCATAGAAGGTGCACCGTCGGCTTGCACGCCATAAATTTTAATCTTTGGGTTGATGGATTTAGCGGCAAAAGCGACGCCGGAAATGAGTCCACCTCCACCAATAGGGACAACGATAGCGTCGGCGTCGGGTAATTCTTCAAGGATTTCAAGCCCGATTGTGCCTTGTCCGGCAATGACGAGCGGGTCGTCGAAAGGATGAACGAAAGTGTATCCGTGCTTGTCGCGGAGTTCTATGGCTTTAGCGTAAGCGTCGTCGTAAACACCCTGAACGAGGCACACTTCGGCACCGAAACGCTTGGTGGCTTCAACTTTAGAGATAGGCGCACCGGCGGGGAGACAAATAAGAGCCTTGATGCCGTTTCTGGTAGCACCGAGAGCGACGCCTTGGGCGTGGTTTCCGGCAGAGCATGCTATAACGCCACGGCTTTTTTCTTCGGGTGTTAGCTGAGAGATTTTGTAGTAAGCACCGCGGAGCTTGAAAGAACCTGTTAGCTGGAGACATTCCGGCTTAAGGAAAATTTGCGCGTCATCACGGATAGAAGTAGGTACTAATTTAGGGTGGCGAGCGACGTCCTTTAAAACGTCAGCTGCTTTATAGATTTCTTGAATGGTAAGCATAGATTGAAAAATAAGAATGTATTAATTATCTTGTTCAAGGCGTTTTTGTTTAGCTTTGATAGCACGTTCTTTCCACCATTGGGCTTCCTTTTTCATGCCTTCTTTTTCGTAATGCTCCATAAGGGCTTCAGCGCCTTCGTGGTGTCCAAATTCGTAGTCTTCCTCGTAGAGTTTCAGAGCGAGTCGGATGTTTTGTGGCGTACCGATGCCGAAATAAAGGAGGTAACCGTAGTTGTATGACTGCTCGTGCGGGTCAACTTCGTAAGCGTCTTGCTGGTATTGAAATGCTTTTGCGTTAAGGCTCTCATCTTCAAACCCTTTGTCTTCGGCGCGGGAGAAAAAATAGTCGGCGAGAAGCTCGAGAGCGCGCGAATTTTTCTTATCTGCGGCATATTGGAGGTAATCGATTCCAAATTCGGGGTCGTCACCTTCGGTGGATTCGAGGAAATATTCACCGAGCCAAACAGCGGCTTCAGTAGCCATATCAGTGCCGGTGTTGTAGCACATGGTCATAAATCGCTCGGCGTCGTACCAGTCGTAATGTGAGTTGTCGACAAGTCCGTCGTAACACATCAGAGCAAGGTCGTACATAGCGCGGGCGTTTCCCATCTCAATGCCTTTTTCAAAAGCAATGGTGGCGTTGTC
Source organism: uncultured Porphyromonadaceae bacterium (assembly GCA_945231345.1). Classification (GTDB taxonomy): domain Bacteria; phylum Bacteroidota; class Bacteroidia; order Bacteroidales; family Muribaculaceae; genus CAJUPY01. The sequence continues at coordinate 8,082 of CALYOL010000005.1, read as the reverse complement.
AAAGTCGCCCTGAAGGTAATGCGCCTCGCCGAGGAGAGCATAACCTTCAGGATTACCTTGGTCAATGAGGCTGTCCGCCTCGTTGAAAATGCTGAATATGTCGTCGGTAGGAGCGGACATTATGATAATTTTTCGTGCATAGCAGCGGCAGCTTTACGCCCGTCACCCATTGCGAGGATAACAGTAGCACCACCGCGGACGATGTCGCCACCGGCAAAAAGCATCGGTATAGAAGACTGAAGAGAGTCGTCGACGACGATAGTGCCCTTAGGCGAGATGTTTAGCCCTTCTACAGAGTTAGGAATGAGCGGGTTAGGTGAAACGCCGACGCTGACGATAACGATGTCTACGTCAATCTCATCGATAGCACCCTCAATAGCGACGGGAGAGCGTCGTCCTGAAGCGTCAGGTTCTCCGAGTTCCATGCGTTGGAGAAGCATTTTTGTGACGTGTCCGTTTTCGTCGCCGATGTATTCGATAGGATTAGCGAGGGTGTTAAAAATCACACCTTCTTCCTTGGCGTGTCGTACTTCTTCAAGACGAGCGGGCATTTCAGCTTCGCTACGGCGATATACAATCATAGCGACTTCTGCGCCCATACGTCGAGCAGTGCGGACAGAGTCCATAGCAGTGTTACCACCACCAATGACAGCGATGCGTTTACCTTTGAGTACCGGAGTGTCCCAACCTTCGTGCCCTGCGCCCATGAGGTTTATACGGGTGAGGTATTCGTTTGAAGACATTACACCGATGAGGTTTTCACCCTTAACACCCATAAAACGGGGGAGACCTGCGCCTGATGCTACGAATATGCCGTCAAAACCGTCGGCGATAAGGTCGTCGTAGCTTAGAGTCTTGCCTACTACACAGTCTTTGACAAACTCGACGCCGAGGGCGCGGAGAGCGTCTATTTCCACGTCTACAACGGCGTTAGGGAGGCGGAACTCAGGAATACCGTATTTGAGCACACCACCAATCTGGTGAAGAGCCTCGAAAACGGTGACTTGGTATCCGCGCTTAATCATGTCGCCGGCAAAAGAGAGTCCTGCAGGACCGGAGCCGATGACAGCGACCTTTTTGCCATTAAGTGCGGGCTTTTCAATTTTCTCGCCAGAAGGGTGATTGCGGGTATAGTCAGCAGCGAAACGCTCAAGATAGCCTATGGCGACAGGTTCGCGCTTCATCTTATTGTAAATGCAACGAGACTCGCACTGTCGCTCTTGTGGGCAAACGCGTCCGCAAACGGCGGGGAGGGCGCTGGTTTCCTTTAGAACAGCTGTAGCCTGCGCAAATTCGCCGCGCTCGATATTTTTGATAAATCCGGGGATATTTATAGCGACGGGGCATCCGGTCATGCACTGAGGGTCAGGGCAGTCAAGGCAACGTCGAGCCTCAACGAGAGCCTGTTCTTGCGTAAGTCCCTGATTTACTTCTTCGTTGCAGGTTATACGGTAAGCCGGGTCAAGCTCGGTCATTTTCGCACGAGGGATAGCAGTGCGTTCCTTAGCGGTCATAGATGCGCGTAGCTGTTCACGCCACTGGGCATCGCGGGGAGATATAGTAGCCATGTCTAATTTACTTTTTAATAGGGTTATAAGCGCGAAGACGCATCATCATTTCTCCGAAATCCACCTTGTGGGCATCAAATTCCGGACCGTCAACACACACGAATTTAGTTTTGCCGTCAACAGTTACTCGGCAAGCACCACACATGCCGGTGCCGTCCACCATTATAGTGTTAAGCGAGCAAATTGTCGGGACGTTATATTTCTTAGTAAGCTCAGCCACAAATTTCATCATGATGGCGGGACCGATAGTAACGGCATGGTCAACTTTTTCGCGGAGGATAACGCTTTCTACGCCCTGTGTGACAAGTCCTTTAGTACCGTAGCTTCCATCGTCGGTCATTATGATGACTTCATCGGAATATTTACGGACTTCATCCTCGAGGATGATTAGGTCTTTAGTACGAGCGGCGAGAACGGAAACTACACGGTTTCCGGCTTCTTTCATCGCCTTGATGATAGGGAGGAGAGGCGCAACACCTACACCACCGCCTGAGCAGACAACAGTGCCGTAATTTTCGATTTTTGTGGCACGTCCGAGAGGACCAACTACGTCAGTGAGGAAGTCACCTTCGTTAAGAGCACAGATTTTGGTGGTAGATTCACCAATAGCCTGTACTACAAGTGTTATAGTGCCTTTTTCTGTGTCGGCGTCAGAAATTGTAAGCGGAATTCTTTCGCCTTTTTCCCCACAAATCACAATGACGAAGTGACCGGGACGGCGTGAACGAGCGATTAGTGGTGCTTCCACCACTAATTTTACTACTTTTTCAGAGAAATACTGTTTCTCAACAATCTTATTCATATTGCGTAATATATCATTATTTCTATTATTGCACAAAGTTACGATTTTAGTTTTATATAGAGGTAATTTTTTGAAAATTTTTATAAAAAAGGCGGAATAAAAAAACGGAGAGCCCCGATTGAGACCCTCCGCATAAGTGAATATGGAAGAAATGTTATTATTTAACTGTTTCAGGTTAAAAAGAGATGTTTACAGGTTTATCAGATGGAATGTAGTCGAAAGAGAAAGTGATAGTCTTGTCCTGCTCGTTGTAAGTGAATTTAGCAGGTTTATCGTCGATTTTCACTTCTTCCGGTTTTTGAGCGCGGTGAACAACGAAAGTGAGAGATTTCTTTGTTTTAGGCGCGTTTTCTACAAGTGAAGTGTTAACGGAAATGCCCTTGTTGTTACCGTTCATATTAATTTCCCAGCATTTGTAATCAGTAGAGGCGGAAGGGAGAGAATTTGTGTCCTCGAAAATCTTGCCGTTGCCGATTTTTTCAGAAGGATAGAAATGGATGGTGTAACGGTCAGTTCTGTAATCACCAACGTTACGCATCTTGTATTCGGCTTTAGGGATGAAAGAGCCGAGGCGCACAAACATAGGGAGTGTTGCGAGAGTAACGGGGTAGTCTATGACCGTGTCTGAATAAACCTTGTCAGGATTAGTGATGTCGACCCATTCTCCTTCAGTGAAAGAGACTTTTCTGGATTTAACACCCTGCTCAATGACGGGAGCGACGAGTACGTTACGTCCCCATAGATATTGGTCTGTAATGTTTACAGCTTTAGGGGAGTATTTGTGGAAATTCATAGGACGGACGAGAGGAGAGCCGTTAGTTGCATTCTCAGAAGCGAGAGTGTAGTTGTAAGGCAACCATTCGTAACGCGCCTTGATGAGCGGGAGAATAATATCTTGATATTCAGGATATTTATAAGGCTCAGCAACTTGCTGTGCGTGAGTTCTGAGGATAGGAGAGAAAACGCCGAGCTGAAGCCAGCGGATATAAAGCTCAGGGTCAACAGGGTTGGCAGGGTCGATAGCGAAGCCTCCAACGTCGTGGCTCATGTATCCCATGCCACTAAGACCGGAGTTTAGCATTATTTTAATCTGAGGCTGAAGTCCACCCCAAGAGCGAGAGACGTCTGTACTCCAAGGGAAAACGTTGTAACGCTGCAATCCGATAGTTCCGCCGCGCATCAAAGTCATGAGTCGAGTGTTAGGGTATTCGTTCTTGAAGAGGTCAGCGATGATTTTGCTCCAGTCGTTACCGTAGACATTGTGGTAAAGTTCGGCGGAAAGACCGTTTTTGTGGAAAGCAGTCAGAGGATGTACTTCCGGCTCTCCGAGGTCACCCCACCAACCGGTAATACCTTCATCAGTAAGTAGTTTGTATCGGTTGTAAAGCCAGTCGTAAGTGTCAGGGTTTGAAACGTCAAACATGCCGCCTTCTCCAACCCAGATTTTCACCTCGTGAGTGTTTCCGTCAGCATCGGTGCAGAACATTCCCTTTGCGGAGAGGTCGTTGTAGTTGTCAATTCCGCGTCCGTTTCTAAGAACGTATGGCTGAGAGATAGCGATGAGATTAACGCCTTTTTTCTTGAGAGTAGAGAGCATCTTTTTATGGTCCTGCCACTGAGATTTTTCCCAAGAGAGAGAACCCATGTCCTGCTCCTTGCCATACCAGTAAAGGTCTAAGACGATACCGTCTACCGGGTAGCCTTTACGCTGGAGAGTGTCAATTACGCCGAGAGTTTCTTTCTGAGTCTTGTAGCCGTATTTTGAGGTGATATAGCCCATAGACCAGAGAGGAGGCATCTGCTGACGTCCGGTGAGGCGAGAGAGGTCTGAGATGAGGAAATAGAGGCTATTTTTCACGTCAGCGGTGATGATGTAGAAATCGACAGGCTGTGTGACGTTTTTAGTGGAATATACGATAGGATTACCGGCAACGATTGAAGACTTAGCGTAGTCGTCGAAAACGACGGCATATCCGGCATCAGAAATGAGCAGCGGCATTGTGATGCCCATCTGCGAAATTCTTGGGTCCCCTTCTGTGTAGCCGTAGTTTTGACGGTTGTAGCATACGAGGGTGTCACCGGCAAGGTTAAGGGAGTGTCCGCGTTCACCGGCACCGTAAAAAGCGCATTTTTTGTTAGTGTCTATTGTAATAACCTGTTCACCGTCGATAATTTGCGGCATTCCGTTGAAACTTAAGACGTTACCGTAATTGTCGGTAATGGTAACGGCAGTGTTTCTAATCGAAGCCGTGAAACAGCGAGCGGAGAGAGAGGAAGAATATTCGTCGTGAGAGTATGTGCATTCCGGCTTCTCGTTAATAGGGAGTACGAGTTTAGGCTGAGGCAGGTCGTTGCCTTTCTTGACGAAAGAGACGCGTAAGATGTTGCTCGTGACAGCCTGCAATACGCAATCGTAGTCATCGTTCATCTCAGCCATCATGATGTTGCTACTTGGAGGAACCGGCTTGATGATAGGTTTGACAGGGTTTGTCCGTCCTAACTGCTGTGCGAATATAGCACCGGCGCAGAGGATGAGTGAAAAAGAGAATAAAAAGAAACGTTTCATGTAAGTAGATGTTTATAAGGTAAGTATGATAATATCAGATATTTATACGAAAGTCTGAGACATTCGTTTACAAGCGTATTCGCAAGAGACGCGTCGATATAGGATGTCGTAAACGCTGTCGAGAATAGGCATGTCAACGCCATATTTTTCGTTGATTTCGTGGATGCACTTAGCTCCGTAGTATCCTTCAGCAGTCTGCTCCATTTCCATTTTTGCGGCTTTAACGGAATATCCTTTACCAATCATAGAGCCGAAGTTGTGATTGCGAGAGAAACGAGAGTAAGAAGTGACGAGAAGGTCGCCAAGATAAACAGAGTCGGTAATTCGTCTTTCACGCGGATTAACGGCGGCGAGGAATCGTTCCATCTCTCGGATGGCGTTGCAAGCGACCATAGCGACGAAATTGTCGCCTTTTTTCATGCCGTGTATGATGCCTGCGGCGATGGCGTAAACGTTTTTGAGGACGCCTGCATATTCGATACCTTCAACGTCGTTAGAAATGATGGTGTGAGTGTGCTTAGACACGATTCTGTTAGCGAAAGTTTCTGCGCGCTCAGGGTCAGGGCATCCGATAGTGAGGTAAGAAGGTCGGTCAAGGGCGACTTCCTCAGCATGACAAGGTCCGCTGATGACGAGGATACGGTTTCTGTCCACGCCGTAACGTTCAATCATATAGTCAGATATGAGCATGTTATCGTCCGGGACAATACCTTTTACCGCATTGACGATGAATTTGTTGCTGATATCGACGTTAAGTTTAGCAAGGTGGTCCTTGAAGTAAGGAGAAGGCATGACGAGTAGCAGCGTGTCGCATTCAGAGCATACCTTGTTGATATCGCTGGAGAAATTAATTCTCTCGATGTCGAAATTTACGTCGGTTAGATAAGCAGGATTGTGGCGCAAATGCTTAAATTCCTCAATTCTGTCGTCACGACGCATATACCATGTAATCGTTTCACAATTATTCATGAGCAGTTTCGCAAGAGCGGTAGCCCAACTGCCGCCACCCATTACTGCTATGTTTCCGGGGAAGTTCATGGAATAGAAATTTACGTTTTTATGGCACCGCAACAGGATTGCGGGTCAAATGAATATATAGTAAAAATCCGCAAGGCATCGCAAATTAGCAATGCCTTACGGATTATGATAAATCAGAGTTTTTTAGCAGCCTCAATCCACTCAGCCACAGCATCTTGTGAAGGGTTGGTGAGTTCAAGTTTGTGCTTTTTGTTGAGTCCGCAGAGTTCTTGGTGCAGTTTGCCGGCAGAAGTAGTGGCAGCAAGAGCCTCGAGGGTCAAGATTCCGTCTTTGTGGAGTACGGGAACCCATTCAGCAGGTACGCCAGCTTTGGCGAAAGCGTCTTCACCGTCACGTTTCTGGACTTTTTCGGGACGCATCTGCGGGAAGAAGAGCACTTCTTGTATTGTGGTTTGCCCGGTCATTAGCATGACGAGGCGGTCCATACCGATACCCATTCCAGAAGTAGGCGGCATACCGTATTCGAGAGCACGGATGAAGTCACCGTCGATAATCATAGCTTCGTCGTCGCCCTTTTCGGAGAGTTTCATCTGCTCAACGAAACGCTCGTATTGGTCGATAGGGTCGTTAAGCTCAGAATAAGCGTTAGCGAGCTCTTTTCCGTTAACCATGAGTTCGAAACGCTCGGTTAGTTCGGGATTGTTACGGTGACGCTTGGTGAGGGGAGACATTTCAATCGGATAGTCGATGATGAAAGTAGGCTGTATGTAGTTACCTTCGCATTTTTCGCCGAAAATTTCGTCGATGAGCTTACCTTTGCCCATAGTCTCGTCTACTTCGACGCCGATTTTAGCGCAAACGTCTCTAAGCTGAGCTTCATCCATACCTGTGATGTCGATGCCGGTAAATTCTTTGATGGCGTCAATCATAGTCACACGGCGGTAAGGAGCCTTGAAGTTTATAGTGTTGTCTCCTACTTTGACCTCAGTGGTACCGTTGACAGCGAGGCAAATACGCTCCAGCATATTTTCGGTAAAAGTCATCATCCAGTTGTAGTCCTTGTAAGAGACGTAAATTTCCATACAAGTGAACTCGGGGTTGTGAGTTCTGTCCATACCTTCGTTGCGGAAGTTTTTAGAGAACTCGTAAACGCCTTCAAATCCGCCTACGATAAGTCTTTTGAGGTAAAGCTCGTCAGCGATACGGAGGTAAAGAGGGATGTCGAGAGCGTTGTGGTGAGTGATGAAAGGTCGAGCAGCAGCGCCACCAGGGATAGACTGGAGGATAGGCGTTTCCACCTCCATGTAACCGTGCTCGTTAAAGTATTGGCGCATAGTGTTATACACTTTAGTGCGCTTGATGAAAATGTCTTTAACGCCGTCGTTAACAACGAGGTCGACGTATCTGCGGCGATAACGTAGCTCCGGGTCGTCGAAAGCGTCGTAAGTTACACCGTCCTTGACCTTTACGATAGGGAGCGGACGGATAGACTTGCTGAGGACGGTGAGCTTCTGAGCGTGAACAGATATTTCGCCTGTCTGTGTGCGGAAGACGTATCCGTCAACGCCAACGAAGTCTCCAATGTCGAGTAGTTTCTTGAAAACTACGTTGTATAGGTCTTTGTTATCGTCCGGGCATATTTCGTCGCGGTTTACATAAACCTGTATTCTGCCTTTAGAGTCTTGGATTTCCATGAAAGAGGCTTTACCCATTATTCGTCGGCTCATGATACGTCCGGCGATAGCGACTTGACGCTTAGGTTCAAGATTGTCGTCGAAATTGTCACGTATTTCGTCAGAATAACCGGTAACTGTATATTCAGCAGCAGGATAAGGGTCGATACCCATAGCGCGCATCTGGTCAAGGCTGCCACGGCGCACGATTTCCTGTTCACTTAGCTCAAGTATGTTCATTTTAAAATGTTTTTTCTAATTGTTCTGCAAAGATAGCAATTTTTTCTGTGATAGCCATACCTTATCGAAATTATCGTAACAATTTTGGAAACAGGCTCTAACGAGAAATGGTTGTGGCGAGAAATTGCAGATATACTATTTGGGAATATCTGCAATGGTGGAATTTTTCAGACAGAATAGGCGCAAGGAATTGGTGTAGGTCTAAATGGCTGATAATTCAAGGACTTGTGTGAAGATGGCAACGGCTTCTTCAAC